>DATHAU010000075.1:0-4708 GCA_035296545.1 Microvirga sp. | reverse complement strand
AAGTCCGCCGAATGTCCGCTCACGTAGCAGAAGCTGACTTCGTGAAGGGTAGGGCAGCTTCGCCTCGTGACCCTTTCCAGACATCGATGAACATTTTGCTTGTCCGTCGGAGCGCAATAACGGGAGTATTTGTTTCTTTGTAACATCATGCGCTCAGAGTAATCCTAACGCACTTTCGCCTGTGGCCCTCCGTCGGCTTGATTTGCCGCTTTGGTTGAGACGGATGTTTATCAGAACACGTTCCACGGAGCACACTCAGTGATGAACATTAAGAAATAACATTGCCTATTTTGCGGTCAGCGCCTTAAGCGGCTGGGCGCGTACGTTCCCGGCACCGCCATGAGCCCTGCAGCAGAGTCGGCAGATCGCTGTCGGCTGACGAGGGCGGCGCTATCCCCGACAGAAATTGCGCGCACTTATACAAAGTCGCACAATGGTGGACGGCGATCACGCGCAAGATTCGGCTCCGTTCTGCACTGAAGTTCTCACCTGATGGAATAGGCACATGAACATCCCCTTCCGCTCGCTCGGGCGCACAGGCATCCCGGTTTCCGCGCTGGGCATCGGCACGGCTCCTCTCGGCGATCTTTTCACGAAGCTCGACGATCAGGTTGCGATCGCAACTCTCGCGGATGCGCTGCGATCCGGAGTCACGCTTGTCGATACCTCGCCTCATTACGGAAATGGCCTTGCTGAGCATCGATGCGGAACGGCGTTGCGGATCGTCGGGCGCGACAATGTCGTGCTCTCTACCAAGGTCGGTCGCGTCATAGACCCGCGCAGTCCCGGAGGCACGGCGATCGCCGAGGGTGCGGCTGCGCCTGGCTTCGTCGGTGGACTTCCGCACAAGGCCGCCATCGATTACTCGTATGATGGAACGATGCGTTCCTTCGAGCAGTCGCTTCTCCGGATCGGCACCGACCGGATCGACATCGCGCTCATCCACGATGTCGACGTGTTCACTCATGGAGCTGATGCTCTTGAAACCCGGTTCGGTGAGGCGATGAACGGCGCCTACCGTGCCTTGGACCAGTTACGCTCCGAAGGCGCCGTGAAGGCGATTGGCGTTGGCGTGAACGAAGCCGATATCTGTGTTCGGTTCGCCAATGAGGGTGATTTCGACGCGATGCTGCTCGCCGGACGCTATTCGCTTCTTGAGCAGCCCGCGCTGGATGAGTTTCTGCCGCTTGCCCAAAGGAAGGGCATTGGCGTCATGCTGGGCGGCGTGCTCAACTCGGGGATCTTAGCCACCGGCGCGGTCCAGGGCGCCCGCTATAACTACAAGGATGCACCGCCGGAAGTCATGGCACACGTTGCCCGGATCGAGCAGGTTTGCAGGGCTCATGGAGTTCCGCTGATCGATGCTGCACTGCAGTTCGCCCTTGGTCACGTTGCAGTCTCGTCCGTCGTGCTTGGCGCGGAAACACCCGAACAAGTCAGTAATAATATTGCGTCCATGACGCGCCCGATTCCTTCAAGCCTGTGGAGTGATCTCAAGGCAGAAAGGCTCCTGAATTCGCAAGCGCCTACGCCCTCGTGAAATCATGCTGGGGCAGCATGAAGCAACCAAATCTGCCCCACTCAGGCACGCGAGTTGAGCGGGTAATCAAGCGGTGGGGAATGGACAGGGTTCATGAGACTGACCTTGGGCAAAGCTCATCCATATTCTTAACGACGAGCCCCTCTGTCCTGAATATTCTCTCATCCTAAGTCGATGAGGTCCTTATCGGCCCAATCATCAGTGCGGCTGTGTTCGAAAGCTGCATGGAAATACAGAGGCTTCAGCAAGGAGGTGACCCCGGTATGCTCACATGTGCGGGCTTAAAACGATTATTGCTCTTGGATGTATATGCACCTGATAATGAAAATACTGGCGTTCTCCTCGATGGTAGGAGTTGACCGGAAGTGGATTTACGTTTTGAAATCAGCTGTCGAGGCGGATCGAGGCTCTTGCCCACCTTAGGGACGGATACTGGCGTCGACAAACTCGAATTGAGCATCACAGCTCAGAACAACAAGTTCGACAGGCGAGGAAACCCGATGACCACATGTAGAAGAACATTGATTGCCATGACGGCGACCATTTTGGCCGGCGCCATGGTGCCCCAACCTTCCTTTGCGCAAGCCAAGAAGACGTTGGCGTTCGTTGTCAATGTTCCCGCGGACTTCTGGCAAATCGCGAGGCGCGGGACCGAGAAGGCTCAGAAGGAGCTTCCGAACTACAACATAGAGTTCTACATTCCGGGCGAGATGTCGGCTGCCGCGCAGAAGCGCATTCTGGAGGATCTCCTCGCCAAGGGCGTGGCAGGCGTTTCGATCAGCCCGGTCAACCCGGACAACTCGACCGATATCTTGAACCAGGTCGCATCGAAAGCCGTCCTCTTCACCCAGGACGCGGATGCGCCGAAGTCGAATCGCGTGCTCTATATTGGAACCGACAACGTGGCGGCCGGGCGCCAGGCCGGCGAGCAGATGCTGAAAGCTCTCCCCAACGGCGGCAAGGCAATGGTGTTCGTGGGCACCATGGATGCTGCCAACGCGCGTGAGCGTCTGCAGGGCATCAAGGACGTCATCGCCGGATCAAAGATCGAGATCATCGACGTGCGCACGGACGGCGGCGACCAAGCGAAGGCCAAGGCGAATGTCGAAGATACCCTGACGAAGTACCCGAACATCGACCTTCTGGTCGGCTTGTGGGCGTACAACACGCCGCAGATCTACAATGCCGTGAAGGCAGCCGGCAAAGAAGGTAAGCTCAAGATCGTAGGGTTCGACGAGGACCAGCAGACGCTCAAGGGCATCACCGAGGGCGTAATCGACGCGACCGTCGTTCAGCAGCCGTATGAATTCGGCTATCAGTCGATGATCTACCTCGCCAAGTATATCGAAGGCGATAAGTCATTCGTCCCGGAGAACAAGCTGAAGATCGTTCCCACGCAGGTGATCGACAAGTCAAACGTCAAGGACTTCGCAGCGCAGATCAGGGAGCTGTTGAAAAAGTAAACGCTTCGGGAGGGTCCGGTGCGGCAGCGCCGGACCCTTGCTTTTCTCACGGTCAGGCTCATGGCGGAGCCCGGGCGCCTTGCGTATGCATGAGGCATTTCGAATGTCGGAAACTCTCCTCGAGTTGCGTTCGATTACGAAAACATACCCGGGAGTGATAGCTCTGCGCGGGGTCGATCTCACGGTGCGCAGAGGTGAGGTCTTAGGCCTTATCGGAGAGAATGGTGCAGGCAAGTCGACCTTGATGAAAATCCTTGGGGGTGTAGTCCCACCCTCATCGGGATCAATCATCATCGACGGTGTTCCGACGGCGGCTCTGACGGTCAAGGATGCAGCTCATGCGGGCATCGCATTTGTTCATCAGGAACTCAATCTGTTCGAAAATCTCGATGTTGCGGCAAATGTCTTCATAGGCCGCGAGCCGCGCAAGGGCGGTATCCTCAACCTCATTGACAATATTGCCCTGCACGAACAGGTGCGTCCCCTGCTGAAGAGACTCTCGGTCGATTTCGTGCCGCATGACGTCGTCGAGGAATTGTCGATTGCGCAACGCCAGATGGTGGAGATCGCCAAGGCGCTTTCCATGGACGCCCGCATCATCATCATGGACGAGCCCACGTCCAGCTTGACCCTCACCGAAACGGACAGCCTTCTCCGCGTCATCGAGGACCTCAAGGCTGCGGGCGTCAGCATCATCTATATCTCGCACCGACTTGGAGAGATCCAGCAATGTGCCGACCGGGTCGTCGTGCTTCGAGACGGTCGCCAGGTCGGGGAGCTCGCAAAGGCCGACATCACCCATGGCGCGATGGTGCGGCTCATGATCGGGCGAGACTTGAAGTCGATCTACATCCCTCCGGAATCGGGCGTCCGGCCAGGAGGTCTGGAACTCCGCAATCTCGTTGTGCCCGCCTTTCCGGAGCAGAAGGTCTCGCTGGCCGTGCGTCGCGGTGAGATTTTGGGCCTTGCCGGCCTGGTCGGATCTGGCCGGACTTCCCTGGCGCAGTCCATTTTCGGCGTGCAGCCCGCAATGAGCGGCCAGATCACCTTGGACGGGCAGCCCATCTCGATCAGGTCACCGCGCGACGCGATCGCCCACGGCATCTATCTTGCGCCCGAAGACCGTAAGAAATCGGGACTTCTGCTGGACATGTCCATTTCCAGCAACATCACGCTTGCCGACCTGAAACGCTTTTCATCGGCCATGCTCATCGATGCCTCGCAAGAGGAGAGGGTGGCGAAGGAACAGTGTCGGTCGCTGGCCATCAAGGCTCCATCCATCGAGGCTGACGTCGTGACGTTGTCCGGCGGGAACCAACAGAAGGTCGTGCTGGCGAAGTGGCTCTCGATGCGCCCGAAATTCATCATATTCGACGAGCCGACGCGGGGTATCGACGTTGGAGCCAAAAGCGAGATCTATGCTCTCATGCGTGACCTAGCGGACGCTGGCGTGGCGATTCTGATGATCTCCAGCGACATGGAGGAGGTCGTTGGCGTGAGTGACCGAATCGCCGTCATGCATGAAGGACAGATCAGCGGCTTCCTCGAGAGACCACAGTTTTCGGAGCACAACGTTCTAACGCTCGCCGTGGGAAACCCGGGCAAAGAGGAATTGATCGCCTATGCTTAAGAAAGAGCTCGGTTTGTTGATCTTGATCCTGGTGATCGGTGCCTTGACGGCTGTGATCAATCCACAGTTCGTATC
>DATHAU010000074.1:0-26244 GCA_035296545.1 Microvirga sp. | reverse complement strand
CGGCGACAAGTGGAGCGTCCAGATCGTGGTGCAGCTCGGCGGCGGGCCGAAACGATTCAACGAGCTGCGCCGCATCGTCGGCGGCATCTCGCAGCGCATGCTCACCCTGACCCTGCGCGGGCTGGAGCGGGACGGGCTCGTGACCCGAACCGTCTACCCCACCGTTCCGCCCCGGGTGGAGTACAGGCTCACGGAGCTGGGGTGCTCCCTGCTGACCGTCGTGCGGGGCTTGGGCGAATGGGCCATCCGCAACCGGGACGGGATCCTGGAGGCGCGGCGGCGCTTCGACGAGGGGGATGCGGAAGCGGCCTCGCCCTCGCAAGCTTCCGATGCGGCCTGAACGCTGAGGAGCAATGCTGACGGGACGCATTCCCCTCTCCCCAACGAGAAAGGGGAGAGGCGCTGCGTTTCCCGTGCTCCCTGGATCATCCTTCGAGACGGCCTGCGGCCTCCTCCGGATGAGGGGAGAACGTGAGGCGGCTGCCTCATGCGGCGATGCGGCGCTCCAGAACGGCCCACAGGGCAGGGTCATGGAAGGTGTCGATGGTCGCGTCGGCTCCGATCTCCCGCATCTCCTCCGCGCCGAGGCCCGTGAGCACGCCGAAGGAAAAGAGGCCCGCGCCCTTGGCGGCCCGCATCCCGGAGGGCGAATCCTCGAAGGCGATGGCCTCTTCGGGTTTCAGGCCCAGCCGCTCCAGGGCCGTCAGATAGGGCAGGGGATCGGGCTTGCCCCGCGCGACCTGGTCGATGGTGATCTTGACGTCGAACCGCTCCGCGATCCCCAGCACGTCGAGCATATGGGTCGCGTTGAGAAGCGGGGCGTTGGTGACGAGGGCGAGCCTGACGCCGTGCCTCTCGGCCCAGCCGAAGAGATCGAGCAGCCCGTCCAGGGGCTTGAGGTTCGTGCTCATGCGCCGGAAGGCGGCCTCCTTCAGGTCCGCATAGGCCTCCTGTCCCTTGACGTCCAGGTGAGGCAGGAGATCGGCGAAGATGGCCTCGTTGGTGCGGCCGATGATGGAGGCGCGGTAGAACTCCTCGCTGATGGCCACCCCCTCCGGCCGCAGGACTTCCGCGAAAGCGTCCAGGTGAACGGGATCGCTGTGCACCAGGGTGCCGTCCATGTCGAAAATCAAGGCTTTGAGCATCGGGGTCGTCTCGGAGATTGTCGCTGCAAAAGGGCGGCGGCGCTCGGGTTCGCCGGCCGCCAGTTGGAATTTCAGCTCTGCCTTATAGATAAATCGACGACGGATAAACCCTTGCCGGCGTTACCCTGCCATGACACGAGCGTTGCCCTGCAAGACCGATGAGGGAGCCCTATGGGGTTGATCGACAGGCTGAGAAGCCTCTACGAGGGCGAAAACCCTGAGGCGCACCAGTTCCGCTACGCCCTTCTGGTCTTCGACATCGCCACCATCCTGTTCATCGTGGTCTCGTCCTTCCTGCCGCGCTCTCAGGCCCTGGAATGGATCGACGTGGCGGTCGGCCTCGTGGTCCTGGCGGATTTCGTGTCCCGCCTGGCCATCAGCCGCACCCCATGGAAGGATCTGGTGCATCCGATCACCCTGGCGGATGCCGCCGCCATCGTGTCCTTCCTGGCCCCCATCATCGGAGAAGGGATCGGCTTCATCCGCATCCTGCGCACCGTGCGGCTCCTGCGCACGTACCAGCTCCTCGCCCGCCTGCGCGCCGACAGCGTGTTCTTTCGCCGGAACGAGGAGGTCATCATCGCGTCGGTGAACCTGGCGGTCTTCATCTTCGTCATGACCGGCTTCGTCTTCGAGACGCAGCGCTGGACCAATTCCCAGATCGGCAACTACATCGATGCGCTCTACTTCACCATCGCGACGCTCACCACCACGGGCTTCGGGGACATCACGCTCACGGGAACCCTCGGGCACCTGATCTCCGTCATCATCATGATCTTCGGGGTGACCCTGTTCCTGCGCCTCGTGCAGGTTCTGCTGCAGCCCAACAAGGTGCGCCATCCCTGTCCCGTCTGCGCCCTGCAGCGCCATGACCGGGATGCGGTCCATTGCAAGGCCTGCGGAACGGTCCTCAGCATCCCCGACGAAGGGTTGATGTAAGGGGGAGGCTCAGGCCTTGGGAACGATCGCCACGCCGCGCTGGGTGGCAAACGAGATCGAGACCCCCGTGCCCGCCTCGATGGGCTCCTTGCGGCCGTACTGGACCACGAACAGATCCCCGATGGGGCTCTCCACGTCGTATTCCACCTGAGCGCCGAGATAGGAGGCCTTCCTCACCGTGCCGGCGATGGAGCCGGAAGGGGGCGACGCCTCGTCGAGCAGGATCGCATCCGGCCGCACGGCGAGCTTGACGGAGCCCCGGCCCACGCCGCGGTGCGGGAGGTGGAGGCTCATGGCGCCGATCCGCACATGGGCCTGGGGCCCGGCCACGTCCACCACGTCGCCCTCGATGATGTTGGCGTCACCGATGAAGTCGGCCACGAACAGGTCGACGGGCTCCTCGTAGAGCTCGCGCGGCGCTCCGGTCTGGGCGATGCGGGCATTGGACATCACGATGATGCGGTCGGAGACGGCGAGCGCCTCCTCCTGGTCGTGGGTCACGTAGGCGACGGTGAGGTTGAGGCTCTGCTGCAGCTCGCGGATGTCGTCGCGCACCCGGCGGCGCAGCTTGGCGTCGAGATTGGAGAGCGGCTCGTCGAAGAGCAGGACCTGCGGCTCCAGCACCAGGGCGCGGGCCACCGCCACGCGCTGCTGCTGGCCGCCGGAGAGCTCCGACGGGGCGCGCTTCTCCAGGCCCGAGAGGCCGACCAGGGAGAGCTTCTCCATGGCCATGGCATAGGCGTCCTTTTTCGGGACGCCTTGCACGCTGGGCCCATAGGACACGTTCTCCAGCACCGACATGTGCGGGAAGAGCGCATAGGACTGGAACACCATGCTCACGTCCCGGTCCGCCGCCGAGAGGTGCGTCACGTCCCGCCCGCCGATGAGGATCCGGCCCTCGCTCGCCATTTCGAGCCCGGCGATCATGCGAAGCGTCGTGGTCTTGCCGCAGCCGGAGGGGCCGAGCAGGGTCACGAGCTGGCCCGCCTCGATGGTGAAGGACACGTCGTCCACCGCGGTGACGTTGCCGTAGCGCTTCGTCACGTTGCGGAACTCGACCGAGGCGGCCTGTTTCTTGGACGCGGTCTTCGCCTCATGGGCGCGGGGCAGGGGGCTGGCGGCGGTCATCGTGCTCATGGGATCGCTTGAACGGCAACGGGAGGGGCGGACGCGCTGGCGGCGGAGCGGCGTCCCAGACGCCGCTCGCCCACGGCGAGCTGGATCGCCACGATGGCGACCAGCATGACCAGGATCAGCACGGTGGAATAGGCGATGGCGAGGCCGAACTCGCCCGCCTCGACCCGGCCGACGATGTAGGTCGTGGCCATGTTGTACTCGGCGGTGACGAGAAAGATCACGGCGCTGACGGCGGTCATGGCGCGCACGAAGGAATAGACCAGGGAGGCCACGATGGCGGGGCGCAGGAGCGGCAGCACCACCCGGCGCATGGTGGTGAAGGAGCGGGCCCCGAGGGTCAGGGAGGCCTCGTCCAGGCTCTTGTCGATCTGGCTCAAGGTGGCGATGCCGGAGCGCACGCCCACCGGCATGTTGCGGAACACGAAGCACATCACCAGGATGAAGCCCGTGCCGGTGATCTCGATGGGCGGCACGTTGAAGGCCAGGATGTAGGACACGCCCACCACCGTGCCGGGAATCGCGAAGCTCAGGAGCGTTCCGAACTCGAAGGCCCGCTGCCCGGAGAAGCGCTGGCGGGTGAGAAGATAGGCGGTCAGCAAGCCCACGGCCGCCGTGAGCGGCGCGGCGAGCGCCGCCACCTTCAGGGTGGCCAGGAAGGAATCCCACGCCGAGCCGGAGAAGTAGAAGCCGCGGCTCGTCTGCTCGATCCGGAAGGCGGTGAGGAAGTGGTCGAGGGTCGGCGTGTAATCCCGCCCCATGGCCCGCACGAAGGCCCCGACCACGATGATGGCGTAGACCGCCACGGTGAACAGCGCCCACGGGATCGCCGTGAAATAGGAGGCGAGCGCCACCCGGCGCGGCAGGGGCAGGGGAATGCCCGCGTCGCCCTTGCCGGTCACCGTGGTGTAGACCTTCTTGCCGAGCCAGGCATGCTGGAGCCAGAAGGCCCCGAGGGTAAAGGCGAGCAGGACGATGGACAGCACGGCGGCTCGCCCCTGATCCTGCTGCGCCCCCACCACGGCAAAGAAGATCTTGGTGGACAGCACCTCGTAATTGCCGCCGAGCACCAGCGGGTTGCCGAAATCCGCAAGGCTTTCCACGAAGCCGAGCAGGAAGGCGTTGGCGAGGCCCGGACGCATGAGCGGCAGGGTCACCGTGTAGAAGGTGGTCCAGCTCTTGGCGCGCAGGGTCTGGGAGGCTTCCTCCAGGGTCGGGCTGATGCCCTGCACCACGCCGATGAGAACCAGGAAGGCGATGGGCGTGAACGCCAGGAGCTGGGCGATCAGGACCCCCGGCAGGCCGTAGATCCAGCGGGTGCGCGGAATCCCGAACCATTCCCACAGCCCCGCCGACAGGGCCCCGGACCGGCCGAACAGCAGGATGAGCGCCAGGCCGATCACGAAGGGCGGGGTGATGATGGGCAGGACGCTCATCACGCGAAGGAGCTTCTTGTACCGGAAGGCGGTGCGGGTGGCGATGAGCGCGAAGGCAAGCCCCAGGGCCGTGGTGCCGACGCCCACGAGGAGGCCCAGGAACAAGGTGTTCCAGGCGACGCCGCAGCGCAGGCTGCCGGTCAGGCAGTCGAGTCCCCAGATCGACCGGTCCATGAACTTGGTCATGAACTCGGCGGGAGCGAAGTTGCCGTTGTTGTCGGCAAACGCGCTTGCCAGAATGGTGGAGACCGGAAAGAACACGAAGACGGCGATGAGCGCGATCACCACGCCGATGGACGAGGTCACGAAGGCGTCGCCCCGGCACCAGCCGCGGGCCGCAAGGCCATGGCAGAGGATGATCAGGAAGGCCGCGGAGGCGAGCGCCGCCCCGAACCCCATGCCCGCCTGGCTCGGGCCCGGAGCCCCGAACAGGCCCGTCAGAACATCCAGCCCCCAGCCGTTGAGGCCGATGGCGAAGCCCTGAAGGACGATGAGCCCCAGGCCGAGCGCGCCGGCCCCGATCAGCCAGGGGCCGTCGAAGCCCCGCGAGGGCGAGAGGGCGGGACGCAGCGCCATGAGAAGCGGCGCCAGGATCGGCAGCAGCCACCAGGCCCCTTTGAGCCCGTGGATCAGGGCCGATCCGCCGACCACATAATCGGTGAGGGTGGGGGAGGCTGCGCGTTCGAAGCCGTACCAGGGCAGAAGGACAAATCCGGCCCAGCCCAGAACGATCCAGCCAAGGGTTGCCCGTGACATGTCTGTTCCCGCGTGAAGCGGAGCCGGGCTCCAGAGGCGGAATCCGGTCCGAAGGCGTTCAGGTGACGATGACTGTCCGGCGAGGCGTTGTCCGCCTCGCCGGAAGCTGTGAGGCGCCGACTACTTCGGCAGGTTCTTCACCTCGCTGTCCCACTTGGACAGCAGGCGCTTGCGCTCCTCCGAGGAGCCGTATTTCGCGAAGTCGAAGTTGATCAGCTTGATGTCGCTGAGCTTGGGCGCCTGGGGGGGAACCGGCGTGCTCTTGTTGGAGGGCACCTGGTAGGACTTGGCTTCCGCGCCGAGCTTCTGGGCCTCCGCGCTCAGGGCCCAGTCGTAGAACTTCTTGGCGCTGTCGAGGTTCTTGGCGCCCTTGATGATCGACATGGAGCCGATCTCGTAGCCCGTCCCCTCGCAGGGGGCGACCACCTTGATGGGGGCCTTGTCCACCACCATGGTGACGATGTCGTGCATGAACGTGATGCCCACCGTGGTCTCGCCGATGGACATGGCCTTGGCGGGAGCCGCGCCGGACTTCGTGTACTGGTTGACGTTCTTGTGCAGGCTCTTGAGGTAGTCGAAGCCCTTCTGCTCGCCCATGAGCTGCACGATGGTGGCCAGCAGCGTGTAGGCGGTGCCGGACGAGTTCGGATCGGCGACCTGCACCTCGTCCTTCAGCTTCGCGTCGAGCAGGTCGGCCCAGCATTTCGGCTCCGGCAGGCCCTTCGACTTCACCAGATCCGTGTTGTAGCCGAAGCCCAGGGCCCCGGAATAGATGCCGACGGTGCGGTTCTTGGACTGCTCCCACTGGCGCACGGCCCAGTCCTGCAGCTCGCCCATCTTGGGCGACTTGTACTCGACGGTGAGCCCCTCTTCCGCCGCCTGCATTTGAGGATCGCCCGTGCCGCCCCACCAGATGTCCGCCCGTGGGTTCTGGGCCTCGGCCTTCACCTGGGCGAAGATCTCCCCGGAGCTCTTGCGGGTCATGGAGACCTTGATGCCGGTCTCGCGCTCGAAGGCGCCCACCATGGCGCGGCACCACTCTTCCTGCACGCCGCAATACATCACAAGCGCTCCCTGCGCCTGCGCGGCCCCGGCCGACAGGAAGGACAGGGCCGTCATGGCGCCCGCCAGCATGGTGGCCGAGACGAAGGTCTTTCTGGTGTTCATGGATTCCTCCCGTTTACGTAAACGTTGTTCTGTTTTGATTGGCCGGCTAAGCTCCCTCCATTGAGCCCGCCGGTCAAGGGCTTTCGGCCCGTGCTTTTTTGTCCCCCGCCGCGGGGCGAATGACAAGCCCGCCCACGGGCGGGCCTGCTCCCTCAGGGCTCCTTCGAGATCCCCGTCGCGGCCGTGAGGGCGTCCGCGAGTTCGGGGGTGCAGGCCAGGACGGGGTTGCCCGAGCGCATCCCGTCCCCCGCCAGGAAGTTGTTGGTCCAGCCCCCGGCCTCCTCGATGATCAGCAGGCCCGCGAGGGCGTCCCAGGAGTTGATGTGGAGCTCGCAATAGGCGTCGATGCGCCCGTCCGCCACATAGGCGAGGGCGAGCGTCCCCGATCCGGCCCGCCGCACGTTGGCGCCGGTGGTCTTCAGGTTCCCGACGACGGTCACATAGGGCTCGGGCGGCAGGCGCGGCGACCAGCCCGCCTCGACGGTCGCCTGCCGCATGTCGGCAAGGCCGCTGACCCGGATCGGCTCCCCGTTGAGGATGGCCCCATGGCCGCGCAAGGCCGTGTAGAGCTCCGCGTGCATGACGTCGTAGATCACGCCGATCTCGGCCCGGTTGTCCCGGGCGAACGCGATAGAGATGGCGAAATGCGGGATGCCGCGGGCGAAGTTCGCCGTGCCGTCGATGGGATCGACCACCCACACGTCGCGCTCGAAGGAGCCGCCGCCTTCCTCCCCGAAGAAGGAATCGTTCGGAAAGAGCTCGCCCAGGCGGCGGCGGATCAGCTCCTCCACCTCGGCGTCGGTGACGGTCAGGAAGTCCTGCGGTCCCTTGAAGCTGGGGCGCTGGGAACGGGGCCGCTCCAGGAAGCGCTTGCGCGCCAGCACGCCCGCCTCCCTGGCGATGGCGCAGGCGGCGGCAAATCGGATGTCGAGACCGTCGGCTGTCATGGGGTGGGATTTTCCTCCGGATCAAAAAGCTCGGCCGTTCGTTATCAAGCGTTCATCTCACTTTGCTACAAAGACGGGTGAACTCCTTGAAACCTTTTGAATTGATGCTTTATTAGCCGGCTCAAATCAACTATATAACAAAGTGTCACGCTAGGAATTTCCCCTCCGAGAATGTCCCAGGCCCTCAAAGACGAACTCAGCCAGGTTGCAGCGCTCCCCTTCCGCATCAAGGACGGCAGGGTGGAGGTGCTTCTCGTCACCTCGCGGGAGACCAAGCGCTGGCTCATCCCGAAAGGCTGGCCCATGAAGGGCAAGAAGCCCCACAAGGCCGCGGCCCTGGAGGCGAGGGAGGAGGCAGGCGTCAAGGGCGAGGTCGACGACAAGCCGCTGGGCCATTACAATTACTGGAAGCGGCGCGCGGCGCATTTCGACCTGTGCCGGGTCAACGTCTACCCGCTCGAGGTGTCCAAGCAGCTCCGATCCTGGCGCGAGAAGGGACAGCGCGACGCCCGGTGGTTCGAGGTCGAAGAGGCCGCCCACCAGGTGCTGGAGCCGGCGCTTGCCGAACTCATCCGCAGCCTGCCGGCGCATATCTGAGCCCTTCCTCCAGAGGCCGGCCGCCTGATTTTTGCGGGCTCCAGGGAACGGAACCGCCCTTCAAGAAGTCTTTCCTGTGACGCGAGGCCGAGCGGCGAAGCTTGGCCTCTTGACGCACGTAGAGGGAGATTTCGATGAAGGCTCTTGTCTGGCACGGCACCACCGACATCCGTTGCGACTCCGTTCCCGATCCGGAAATCGAACATCCCCGCGACGCGATCATCAAGGTGACGAGCTGCGCCATCTGCGGCTCCGATCTCCACCTCTACGACCATTTCATGCCCGGCATGAAAAAGGGCGACATCATGGGCCACGAGTTCATGGGCGAGGTGGTCGAGGTGGGAGCCCAGGCCAAGAGCGCCCTGAAGGTCGGAGACCGGGTGGTGGCTCCGTTCACGATCATCTGCGGCGAGTGCGAGCAGTGCAAGCGCGGCAACTTCTCCGTCTGCGAGCGGACGAACCGGAACGGCCATATCGCCGCCAAGGCCTTCGGCCACACCACTGCGGGCCTTTTCGGCTATACGCATCTCACCGGCGGCTATCCGGGCGGACAGGCGGAGTACGTGCGCATTCCCTTCGCGGACAAGACGCACATCAAGGTTCCCAACGGGCTCAGCGACGAGCAGGTGCTGTTCCTCGGCGACATCTTCCCCACCGGGTGGCAGGCGGCGGTCGCGTGCGACATCCAGCCGACGGACACGGTGGCGATCTGGGGCGCAGGGCCGGTCGGACAAATGGCGATCCGCAGCGCCGTCCTGCTCGGCGCCAAGCAGGTGGTCATCATCGACCGGGTGCCGGAGCGCCTCGACATGGCGCGGGCCGGAGGCGCGATCGCCATCAACTTCGATGAAGAGAGCGTCGTGGAGCGCCTGAACGAGCTCACCAATGGCAAGGGGCCGGAGAAGTGCATCGACGCGGTCGGCATGGAGGCCCACGCCACCGCCACCATCGATTCCATGTACGACCGGGTCAAGCAGGCCACCATGCTGGAAACCGACCGGCCGCACGTGCTGCGCGAGATGATCTATGTGTGCCGCCCTGCCGGCATCCTGTCGATTCCCGGCGTCTATGGCGGGCTTCTCGACAAGATCCCGTTCGGCGCGCTCATGAACAAGGGCCTCACGGTCCGCACCGGACAGACCCATGTGAACCGCTGGACGGACGATCTCCTGCGGCGCATCGAGGAAGGTCAGATCGACCCGTCCTTCGTCATCACGCACACTGTCGGGCTCGACCAGGGACCGGACATGTACAAGGTGTTCCGCGACAAGCAGGACGGCTGCATCAAGGTCGTTCTCAAACCCTGAGGTGTCAGTGATGCGCTACGAAACCGAAAAGACGCGCCGCCGCGGCCATGCGGATACGGCCACCGACACCCTGGCGCGCGGCCTCGGATGGTTCTCCATCGCGCTGGGCATCGTCGAAGTGGTGGCGCCGCGGGCGCTGGCCCGTTCGCTTGGGATGAAAGGGCAGGAGGGGCTGATCGCCGCCTACGGCCTGCGGGAGATCGCCACCGGAATCGGCATCCTGGCCTCCAAGGATCCGACCCCCTGGATCTGGGGGCGGGTCGCCGGCGACGGGCTCGATCTCGCCACCCTGGCCACGGGCCTGGAAGGCAACAACCCGAAGAAGGGCAATGTGGGCATCGCCATGGCGGCGGTCGCCGGCGTGACGGCCCTGGACGTGTACTGCGCCGGGGTTCTGAGCGGCGAGAGCCCGACGCCCCTGCCGCCGATGCAGGATTATTCCGACCGGAGCGGCTTCCCCCGCGCCGCCGAGCAGATGCGCGGGGCTGCGAGCGATTTCGAGGTGCCGCGGGACTTCCGGACGCCGGAGGCCCTCCAGCCCTACACGCAGCCGCAGGCGCCGCAGCATCCGCAGCCTTCCATGTGAGCTTTCCGCCCACATGGCAAAGCCGCAGGTCTTCACGATCGGCTACGAGGGAGCGGATACGGACCGCTTCCTCGCCACCCTGAAGGAGGCGGGCGTCGCGACCCTGGCCGATGTGCGGGCCGTGGCGCTGTCGCGCAAGCGCGGTTTCTCCAAATCGGCTCTTCGCGATGCCCTGGCCGGGCAGGGGATCGGCTACCGGCACTTCATCGCCCTCGGCACCCCGAAGGAGGGCCGTCAGGCGGCCCGGGCAGGCGACGCCGATCTGATGCGCCGGATCTACTGCGACGAGGTGCTGGCGACCGAGCCCGCGCAGGAAGCCCTGCGGAACCTGGAAGCGCTCGCGCAGGAGCAGCCGGTCTGCCTTCTCTGCTTCGAGCGCGATCCCGCCCATTGCCACCGCCGCATCCTGGCGCAGCGCCTGGGCGAGAGAGGGTTCGAGTGCGTGGACCTGATGTCCTTCTAGAGCCTTGCAGGCCCCCGTCCGTCTAGTGGATGAGAGGCAGGGCCTCCTCGATATAGATCGTCGCGCCCGGCAGGGCCACCGCCTTCTTGGTCACCCGGTCGAGGCCTGCCTGCACGGTGGAGGCAGCCTTCCGCGACAGAACCCGGCAGCCGTCCTGGACGAAGGAGAACTGCCCCCTGAGGGAATAGGGATAGGCCCTGAAAGAGACGTAGTGATCCTCCTCGCAGGGCCAGTGCCTCTCCCAGGCCTCCGCGCGCCCGAGGAACTCGTGAGCCTCGAGACCACGCTCGACCGCATAGCGAAGCGTCTCGTGGGTCAGGAGGACGCCCGGAGCGCATCGGCACGAGCTCTCGTCATAGCCCATCCTCAGGTCCCACAGGCGCCGGCCGTGCTCCACGGCCATGCGCCCGGCGATGATCTTGCCGTCGATCCTCAGGAAGAAGAAGCGCAGCATTCCCTGCTCGGCTGCGGAGCGGGCGTAGCTCTCATAGAAGTTTCGGATGCGCGGCTGCGAGAGAATGGCCGTGCGGCTTTGCCCCTTCCAGCCGGATGCCTCGATTCGAAGCAGATCCTCCATGGGTCCGGCAAGGGTATGGACGTCCGGGTGGACGGCTTCGAATGTGACGTCCCCCAGGCTCTCGGCCCGGCGCCGGTAGCGCCTCAGATCGCTGCGGCGCCCGGACGAGATCGACGCTTCGAAATCCTTCCAGGTCGGCTTGAGGGGAATGCGCAGGCTGCTCGCTCCGTCCCTCTCCAGGCGAAGGCAACCCTTCGTCAGGGCCTGTTTGAGCGCCCGGGTTTCGTTGGTCTCGCTGCCGAGCCGGGCCAGATGGAACGACCGCCGCGTTTCACGCACGGCGTCGAGCAGCGTCATCAGCGCTTCCTCGCTGTCGTAGATGAAGCCCGAGGGCTCCAGCAGGACATTTCCGGGCGTTTCCAGTTCCCGCAGGATAATCCGGCGGACCGACATTAGGGGTGCGGCCGCTCGAAGCCTTCCGTCGGAACGAACAATGAGGACCGCAGGCAAGGCCCCCTTGGGATAGAGGGTCTGCATGCAGGCAGCCAGCCATTCGTGGCGCAGAAGCGGAGAGGCGAAGTTTTTCGCAAGCTCATTCCACTCTGCCCGCATGTCCTGGAAAGAAGAGATGTCCGAGACGATGTCCGTTTCCATGCCCCTTCCCTCGATCGATCCTTGAGCAAGGTCCGGCTAGAGAATTATACTCTTCAGAAACCCTATACCGTCAGAGCATTCAAGTCGATTTTGCTGAAGGATTAGGCCATATCGGGTAATATACTGCAGACGCATTACTCCCTGGCGTGAGCGAAAATCGGAGACGGATCAGATGAGCAGGCGCGGATTACCCCCTTGTGGCGCTATGCTTCCTGGTGAATCCTCCCCACGACGGCTTCGAATGTCTCGCCGGAGAACCCGATCTCATGACGGCAATCGTCACGGCCGTGTCCTGCAACGCGGCGCACGGTTTCAGCAAGCCCAACCGGGAGAGCATCCGCCTCCTGGCCGGTCTGGGGGTGGAGGGCGACGCCCATCTGGGCCGGACGGTCAAACACCGCTCCCGCGTGGCCAAGGACCCGAGCCAGCCCAACCTGCGCCAGGTCCACCTGATCCATGCCGAACTGTTCGACGAGTTGCAGTCGGCGGGCTTCAGCGTCTGCGCCGGGCAGATGGGCGAGAACGTGACCACCCGCGGGATCGATCTTCTCTCCCTGCCCGCCGGGACCCGGCTGCTGATCGGCGGGACCGCCCTGGTCGAGATCACGGGCCTGCGCAATCCCTGCGTTCAGATCGACCGCTTCCGGAAGGGTCTGATGAAGGCCGTGCTGGACCGCGACGGGGACGGCAACCTCATCCGCAAGGCCGGCGTGATGGGCATCGTCGTCGAGGGCGGAGAGGTGAGGCCCGGCGATGCGATCAGGACCGAACTGCCGCCCGGCCCGCACCGGCCGCTCACCTGCGTCTGAACGAATGGGATGACATTTGAACCTTTACCCCGTTGCCAAGTTGGAACGACTGCATTAGTTTGCGCATAGGTTTCATTTCCAGAGAGGGAGGACTGCATGGCTTTCATGTGCTTGCTGAACATTCCTCCCGCGTCCAAGCCTTAAGGCCGGACGATGCGGGGCAGCGAGGCCCCGCGCCCATGAACCTTTCAATTCCATAGATTCGAGCGACGCAGGACGTTTCATCGCCGTCCCTGACGACGCTCCTTCGACTTTTCAGGAGAGGCGCGCTTTCTGGCGCAGCCTGTTCAATGCAATGACCCAACGGACGAAGGGCGGGGATGCGACCCGCGACGTACTGAGATTCACGTTCCGGCACTGGCGCGAGGAGCCGCGCTATGTGGCCCTCATCGTGGTCGCCATGATGGTGTCCACCCTTGCCGACGTGTTCATGCCGGTCTTCGCCGGACGGCTGGTGGACGCCATCGCGGCGGGCGGAGCCGACCGGGGGAGCGCCCTGAATGGGGCCCTCGTGGCGTTCGGCGTCATGACGGGGCTCGGCCTCGTGACGATCGTCATGCGGCACCTGGCGTTCTACGGCATCGTCGAGCTGACCCTGCGCGTCATGGGGCGTGTGGCACAGGATGCCTTTGCCCGCGTCCAGCGCTTCTCCACGGACTGGCACGCCAACAGCTTCGCGGGGTCCACGGTTCGCAAGATCACGCGCGGCATGTGGGCGCTCGACCTCCTGCACGACACGCTTCTTCTGGCCCTGCTGCCGTCGCTGACGGTGCTCGCCGGATCGATGATCGTCTTAGGCCTGCGCTGGCCGGTCATGGGCCTCGTGGTCGGCGCGAGCGCGCTTGCCTACATCGTCATGACGGCCCTTCTGGCGACCCGCTATGTCGCCCCTGCCGCACGGCTCGCCAATGCGTGGGACACGCGGGTGGGCGGCACCCTGGCGGACGCCTTGAGCTGCAACCCGGTGGTCAAGGCCTTTGGCGCGGAGACGCGGGAGGACCGGCGGCTCACCTGGGTTCTGGCCAAGTGGCGCAGCCGCACCAGCCGCCTCTGGCAGAGGGGCACCAACAGCGGCACTGTGCAGTTCATCGCGCTACTCGGCATCCGCGCCGCCATCATCGGCACGGCGCTCTGGCTGTGGTGGAACCAGCGCGCGACGCCCGGGGACCTCGCCTACGTGCTCACGACCTATTTCGTGATCCACGGCTACCTGCGCGACGTGGGCATGCACATCAACAACCTGCGGCGCTCCGTCAACGACATGGAGGAACTCATCGCCATCCACGGCGAGAGGGTGGGCGTGCCCGACCGTGCCGACGCCAGGCCGATCCGGATCGGGCGCGGCGAGGTCGCGTTCGACCGGGTGACCTTCCACTATGCGGGCCACGACACGCCGCTCTACCAGGACCTGTCGCTCACGGTTCGGGCAGGCGAGCGGGTCGGCCTCGTGGGGCCGTCGGGCTCCGGCAAGACCACCCTCGTCAAGCTGATCCAGCGCCTCTACGACGTGACGGGCGGGCGCATCCTCATCGACGGCCAGGATATCGCCGAGGCGCAGCAGGCAGGGTTGCGGGCCCAGATCGCCATCGTGCAGCAGGAGCCGATCCTGTTCCATCGCACCCTGTCGGAGAACATCGCCTACGGGCGTCCCGGAGCCACCGCCGCGCAGATCGAGCGCGCGGCGAGGCTCGCCAACGCGCATGACTTCATCGAGCGCCTGCCGAAGGGATATTCCACCCTCGTGGGCGAGCGGGGCGTCAAGCTCTCCGGCGGCGAGCGTCAGCGCGTGGCCCTCGCCCGCGCCTTCCTGGCCGATGCGCCGATCCTGATCCTCGACGAGGCGACCTCCGCCCTCGACTCGGAATCGGAGGTGCTGATCCAGCAGGCCATGGAACGGCTCATGGAGGGGCGCACCTCCATCGTGATCGCCCATCGCCTGTCCACCGTGCGCGCCCTGGACCGCATCCTCGTGTTCGACCGGGGACGGATCGTGGAGGAGGGCGATCACCACGGCCTCTACCGGCAGGGCGGTCTCTATCGCCGCCTCTGCGATCACCAGGGGCTGGATTTCGCAAGGGCCGGTCGGCCCGACCTCGCGGCGGAATAGCCCTCAGGGGGCGCAGGCGATCGGCGCCAGCGCGCCCCTGATGGAGGTCACGATATCGGCGGCGCGGAGCTTCTGCGCCGCCGGTTCCTTTCCGCCCTGGACGAGGGCCGGGAAGGCCTTCGCTATCTCGGCCGCCGGGACGACCTCGTAGCTTGCGTTGGTCATCACCCCGGCGATCCTGCGCTGGTTGGGCGAGACCGGGCCGACGAGGCCCAGGAGCGCGCCCCTCTCGTCGAGAACCGGCGCGCCGCTCGCTCCGGGCTGCAAGGGTGCGGCAAGGGCGTTGGCTCCCGTCGCCACCCCCGAGACGGCCGTGAGCCCGGCGCTTCCGTTCTCCTCGGCGAAGGCGGCGACCAGCACCGGCGCGCCCCCTGCCATGGCGGCCGCCACGGCGGCGAGAGGCTTGGTTTTCAGGTCCTCGGCGAATTCCAGCAGCGCCATGCCCCTGGCCTGGGCGTCCCTGCCGAGGATCTGCTGCGGCTTGAGCCCGAGCACGCGCACCTCCTTGCAGGCATTCACGGGAGCCGTCGTCAGAACCTGACGGGGCCCGACCACGAGCCCGGTGCCGATGAGGCGCGGCGCCGGCGGCTTCGCCTGGAGCGGCGCCGGTTGGGGCGTCGGCGCGGGATTCTGCGCGACCGCCGCCGGAGCGGCCGCTGGAAACGGCGTGAAGCTCCCGGCGATGGCCACCACGACCCGGTCGAACTGCGGCGCGAGCGCCTTGTCGTAGCCGACGGAGAAGCCGCGGATCCCGGCGGCGCCGGCGGAATAGCGCATGTAGAACTTGCCCGCAGGCGTCTCGCCGGCGATCACGAAGAAATCCGGGCGCAGCACCTTGTAGGTCACCACCCGGCCCGGGGTCTGGATCGCCACGTTGCGCTCGAACAGGGCCTGGAGGGTGGCGTCCGGCGGCGCGACGCGGGTGTCGAGGGTGATCGTGCCCTCGGCGTTCTGCCACCGGCCGCCGCCGCTCGGGTTCGCGCTCTGCTTGGGGAGGAGCTTTTTCGGCACCCCGATCTGCACCCCGGTGGCGGGATCCTCGACCGTCGCGAAACCCGCCTGGGCTTTCGCCATCTGGGCCTGATCCTGGAGCGCCTTGCGCTCGGCCGGGCTCAGGAGGCCCGTCGGGGGCTTCTGCGCGCCCCCCTGAAAGGCGGCGACGGCCTCGAAGGTCTGGCGTCCGAACGCGCCGTCCGCAACGCCGCTGTAGTGGCCCGTCCAGATCAGCCCGTCCTGAACCGCCCTGCGGTCCGCCTCCGGCAGGGCCTCGAAGGCCAGGCGCGCCGCATCCAGGACCGCAGGGGGCGGAGCGGGCCTGACATTGGCGGCAGGGGCCTGCGCCAGCGCCTGCTGGCATGCCATGATGAAAAGGCCCCCGGCGAAGGCGGCCCCCGCCCGAGCGAGCGTTCGTCTCCAGGATCCGTTCATCGTCCCCACCCCCAGCGGAATCCTCGAGACATTCCGTCTTGTCACGGAAAGCTAAAGGGTCTTGTTTGTGGATGTAAAGCTGATGCGGCGTGTGGCAGCGCACGAAGCCTCGCTTTGCCGATGGAAACGGCGATGCTAGGCTTGCGCAAACAAGACCAAGGGTGAGGGGGCGATACGATGATCAGGCACTGGCTGCGGGCCGCATTCCTGGCGGTGGGACTGAGCGCCGCCGCCCTGGCCGCGCAGGCGCAGGCCCCGAAAAGCTTAGTGCGCGAGGATCTGGCGAGCCAGGTCGTGCGCCTCGAGCAGACCTTCAAGACGGAAGGCGCCCGCCTGATCGGCAGCAAGACCGGGTCGCAACTGCGCCAGGAGGGCGAGGCTCTCCTCAGGAACGGTCAGGCCCGACAGGCCGCGAGCCTTTTCACGGCCGCCGTTGCGGCCGAGCCCGGCAATGCGGCAAACTGGTCCGCCTATGCCCGTGTGGCGCTTGCCATCGATTCGGGCAGCGACTGGCAGGAGCGCAGCCGGCTCGAGGACCGACGCCGGACCGCCGCCTATGCCGCCTACCAGCGCGCGAAGAACCCGGCGGATGAAGCATCCGCCCTGGCGCTGCTCGGGCAGATCCATGCGGCCGACCGGGATTGGCGCTGGTCGCTCAACGCCTATGCGGCAAGCCTCAAGTTGCAGGACGAGCCTGCCGTGCGGGAGGTCTACGAGGAGCTGCGCGAGAAGCACGGCTTTCGCGTCATAGACTACAAGGTGGATTCCGACTCGGCCTCGCCGCGGGTCTGCTTCAATTTCTCCGAGACCCTGGCCCTGGGCAAGGTCGATTTCGCTCCTTACGTGGCCATATCCGGCAACGCGAACGCGGCCGTGACGGCCGAGGGCTCGCAGCTTTGCGTGGACGGGCTCAGGCACAGCGAGCGCTATGCCTTCGTGGTGCGGCAGGGCCTGCCGTCCTCCGTGGGCGAGACCCTGCTCGAATCCTTGGACTATGAGATCTATGTGCAGGACCGCTCGCCCCAGGTGCGCTTCACCGGGCGCAACTACGTGCTGCCGAGCACCGGCCAGGAGGGCATTCCGGTCGTTTCCGTGAACACGCCCAGGATCGATGTGGGCGTCTACCGCATCGGCGACCGCAACCTCGTCGGGGTCATGCGCTCCGAGGAGTTCATGCGGCAGCTCGACGAGTACAACGCCCGCGAGATCGCCCGGGACCGCGGCATGAAGATCTGGAACGGGACGCTGGACGCGTCCTCCGACCTCAACCGGGACGTGATCACGGCCTTTCCGGTGATGCAGGCCGTGGGCAAGCTGGAGCCGGGCGTCTACGTGATGACCGCAAAGCCCCATGTGGCCAACGCCGCCGTCAAGGAGGACGAGGAAAGCTACGAGCCCATCGCAACGCAATGGTTCGTGGTGTCCGATCTCGGGCTCACCGCCTTCACCGGCCGGGGCGGCGTTCAGGTGTTCGTGCGCTCGCTGGCCAGCGCCGAGCCGCGGGCGGATGTGGAGATCAGGCTGATCGCCCGCAACAACGAGGTGCTGGCGACCAAGAAGACGGACTCGACGGGCGTCGCCACCTTCGACCCGGGCCTCGCCCGCGGGGAGGGCGGGATGGCGCCCGGGCTCGTGGTGGCGACGGAAGGGGTCGATTACGGCTTCCTCGATCTCAGCGCCGCCGCCTTCGATCTCACCGACCGGGGCGTGAAGGGGCGCGCGGCCTCCGGCGCGGTCGACGCTTTTCTCTATACGGAGCGCGGCGTCTACCGCACGGGCGAGAGCGTGGCGCTCACCGCGCTGGTGCGCGGAGCCGACGGCGTCGCCGTGCCGGGCGTGCCGCTCACCCTGGTGGTCCGCCGTCCCGACGGCGTGGAATACCGCCGCGCCCTGGTGGAGGATCAGGGCCTCGGCGGGCGGGCGCTCTCCATCCCCATCCTGCCGGGAGCCATTCGCGGCACCTGGCGCGTCGCCGCCTATACGGATCCCAAGGGACCCGCCGTGGGGGAGGCCGCCTTCCTGGTCGAGGACTACGTGCCCGAGCGGCTGGAGGTGACCCTCACGCCCAAGGTCGAGGCCCTGCAGCCCGGGCAGCCGGCTCCCATCGACCTCACGGCGCGCTATCTCTACGGCGCGGCGGGTTCGGATCTTGCGGTCACCGGGGAGGTCTCGGTTGCGGCCGCCTCCAGCAGCGGCATCAAGGGGCTCGAGGGCTACACGGTCGGTCTCTCGGACGAGTCCTTCGATACCTCCACGGCTGAGATCGAACAGGCCTCCACCACCGACGCCGGGGGCCGGGCGAGCCTGACCATCCCCGTGCAGGACGCGGCGGCTCCCCGCCCCACCGAGGCGCGCATCACCCTGCGGGTGGCCGAGACCGGCGGCCGCGCCGTGGAGCGCAGCGTCACCCTGCCGATCCTGCCGAAAGGCCCCGTGGTCGCCGTGCGCAAGAACTTCGACGGGAAGCTGGGCGAGGGCATGCAGGCCGCCTTCGACGTGGTGCTCGCCGATCCCAAGGGGGCGCGCCTCGCGGGCAGGAACGTCGCCTGGAGCCTCTACAAGGTGGAGCAGCGCTACCAATGGTACAACTCGGACGGCCGCTGGAGCTATGAATCCGTCAAGAGGGCGCGCCGGGTGGCGGACGGACGCCTCGACGTGGCGGCCCAGGCGCCCGCCCGCATCTCCGCCCCCGTGGAATGGGGCACCTACCGGCTCGACGTGAGCGCCGCCGATCTCGGCGCGACCGCTCAGACCAGCCTGACCTTCAACGTGGGCTGGTCCGGCGACCAGACCGCCGATGCCCCCGATCTCCTCGACATGACCCTGGACAAGGCGGCCTACCGCGCCGGCGAGACCATGCGGCTGCGCCTCAATCCCCGCTTCAAGGGCAAGGCGACCCTGGCGGTGGTCAGCGACCGGGTCCATGACGTGCGCGTGGTGGACGTGGCCGCCTCCGGCACGGATGTGGAGGTTCCGGTTCGCGCGGAATGGGGCCCTGGAGCCTATATGGTGGCGCTCGCGCACCGGCCCCTCGATCAGGCGGCGCGGCGCATGCCCGGGCGCTCCCTCGGCACCGCCTGGTTCGAGATCGACCGCGACGCCCGGACGCTTTCGGTCAATCTCAACGCCCCCGACAAGATCAGGCCGCGCGGCAGCCTGACGCTTCCGATCAAGGTGGAGGGCCTGTCGCCCGGCGAGGAGGCGCGCATCACCGTTGCGGCGGTGGACGTGGGCATCCTCAATCTCACCCGCTACGAGACGCCCAACCCGGCGGCGCATTTCTTCGGGCAGAAGCAGATGTCGTCCGAGATCCGCGATCTCTACGGCTTCCTCATCGACGGGATGCAGGGCACCCGGGGCGCGATCCGCTCCGGCGGCGACATGGGGGTGAAGCCCCTCGACGGCATTCCGCCGACCCAGGAGCCTCTGGCCCGCTTCTCCGGGGTGGTGAAGGTGGACGCGGACGGGACGGCGAACGTGACCTTCGACATTCCCGCCTTCAACGGAACCGCCCGGGTCATGGCCGTGGCCTGGACGAAGGATCGGGTCGGCAGCGCCGGCGCCGACGTGATCATCCGCGATCCGGTGGTGGTCGCCGGAACCCTGCCGCGCTTCCTGGCGGTGGGCGACCGTTCGCGCTTCTTCATGCAGTTCGACAACGTGGAGGGACCCGCGGGCGACTACACGGTCGACCTCGACATTCACGGGCCGATCATCGTCAACGCGGATGCGCTGCGCACCACCGTGAAACTCGATGCCAAGGCGAAGGGGAGCGTGGTGATCCCCGTAACTGCCGGCGGCCAGGGCGCGGCCGTCATCGACATGACCCTGCGGGGACCCAACATCGAGGAGATGTCGCAGCGGTTCACGGTGGCGATGCAGCCCGGCACGGGCTCTTTCGCAAGGCGCACGGTTCGGTCCATCGCGCCCGGAGCCAGCCTCGCCATCTCCAAGGACCTGGTGGCGGACATGCTCTCGGGAACCGGCTCGGTGTCCGTCTCCGTCTCGCCGCTGGCGAGCCTGGACGTGCCGGGCCTCCTCAAGGCGCTCGACCGCTACCCCTACGGCTGCACGGAGCAGACCGTGAGCCGCGCGCTGCCGCTGCTCTACGTCAACCGGCTCGCGGAAGAGGAGAGGCTGGGCCTCGACGAGAAGATCGACGACCGGGTGCGGGGCGCCATCGAGCGCGTCCTGGCGCGCCAGGATTCCGACGGCTCCTTCGGCCTCTGGTCCGTGGGCGGCGACGACATCTGGCTCGACGCCTATACGGTGGACTTCCTCACCCGGGCGCGGGAGCGCGGCTTCGCCGTCCCGCAGACCGCCTTCACGACCGCCCTCGACCGGCTGCGCAATTTCGTCGCCAACACCAAGGAGGTGCAGGACAATGCGGCGGGCCTCGCCTATGCGTCCTATGTGCTGGCTCGCAACGGCCGGCCCGTCATGGGCGACCTGCGCTACCTCTCCGACACGAAGCTGAGCGAGTTCGACACGCCCCTCGCCCGCGGCCAGATCGCGGCGGCGCTGGCCCTGCTCGGCGACCGGGGGCGGGCGCAGAAAGCGTTCGCTTCCGCGGCCGAGCAACTGAAGGGCGAGCGCGATGCGGGCGCCTATCGTCACGATTACGGCTCGCGCCTGCGCGACGGGGCGGGACTTCTGGCCCTGGCGTCCGAGACCGAGAACAGCCCTCTGGTTCTCGCTTCCGTGTCGAAGGTTCTCGACGAGGAACGCGGGGCCAGCCGGCGCACCAGCACGCAGGAGGAGGCGTGGATGATCCTCGCCGCCCAGGCGGTCATCCGAGACGCGGAAGCCATTACCCTGAAGGTGGGCGATGCGGCCCACAAGGGCGCCTTCTACCGCACCTACAGGGATTCCAGCCTCGATCAGGGCTCCGTCACCCTCGCCAATGCGGGCCAGGCGCCCGTGCAGGCGGTGGTCACGGTGACCGGCAATCCGGTCGAGCCCGAGCCCGCCATCTCGCGGGGCTATGCGGTGGAGCGCAGCTACTACAAGCTGGACGGCGCCCAGGTGGAGCCGTCCTCCGTGCGGCAGAACGAGCGCCTCGTGGTGGTGCTGAAGGTCACCGAAAGCGAGGCCAAGGCCGCCAACCTGCTGCTCGTCGACCGCCTGCCGGCAGGTTTCGAGATCGACAATCCCAAGCTCGTGGACAGCAATTCGGTGGCGGGCCTCTCCTGGCTCAAGACGGACGTGGAGCCCGCGCACACCGAATACCGGGACGACCGCTTCGTCGCCGCCATCGACCGGAACCCGGACCAGCCCGCCTTCTTCACCGTGGCCTACATGGTCCGGGCCGTCTCCCCTGGCCGCTACGTGCATCCCGCCGCCCATGTGGAGGACATGTACCGGCCCGAACGCTTCGGGCGCACGGGCTACGGCACGGTCGAGGTGGTGCAGGCCAAGCCATGATGGGATGGGGTCGCAGACGTTGGGGTCTCGTTCTCGCTGCGGTCCTCATCGCCTGCCTTGTCCCCGGCGTGGCCCTATGGCGCTACGTGGAGCAGCTCGGCCCCCTCGACGTGACGGCCGCAGGCAGTCGCTCCACGGTTGTGCTGGATCGGGACGGGCGGCTGCTGCGCCCCTTCGCAACCCCCGAGGGGCGCTGGCGGCTTCCCATCGAGACAGGGGACGTGGACCCGCGCTATCTGGCTATGCTCAAGGCCTACGAGGACGCGCGGTTCGACCAGCACGGGGGCGTCGATCCCCTGGCGCTCCTGCGCGCCGCGGCGCAGTTCCTGCGGCAGGGGGAGGTGGTCTCCGGCGGATCGACGCTGACCATGCAGGTGGCGCGGCTTCTGGAGCCCCGGGACGAGCGCAGCATGGGGGCGAAGCTCCGGCAGATGGTGCGCGCCGTTCAACTCGAACGCCGCTTCTCGAAGGACGAGATCCTTCGGCTCTATCTCACGCTTGCGCCCTACGGCGGCAATCTCGAAGGCGCGCGGGCGGCGAGCTTCTCCTATTTCGGGCGCGAGCCGAAGCGCCTGTCCTTCGCGGAAGCCGCGCTTCTCGTGGCCCTGCCGCAATCCCCCGAGACGCGCCGCCCCGACCGCTCCCCGGGCATCGCGCTGAACGCCCGCAACCGGGTGCTCGACCGGGCGCGGGATCGCGGCGTCATCACGGCTGCGGAGGCCGAGGCCGCCAAGGCGGAGCCCGTGCCCCAGGCGCGCCGCCCCTTCCCCATGCTGGCGGCCCATGCGGCGGAGGCGGCGGTGGCGGAGCGGCCCGCCGAGGCCAGCCATCGGCTGGCCATCGACGCGCGCCTGCAGGCGGGCCTGGAGAAGCTGGCGCGGGAGCGCGTCGAGCGGCTCGGCCCCAAGCTCTCGCTCGCCATCCTGGCCATCGACAACGCCACCGGCGAGGTGCGGGCCCAGGTGGGCAGCGCCGACTACATGAACCGGGAGCGGGCCGGGGCCATCGACATGACCCAGGCCCTGCGCTCCCCCGGCTCGGCCCTCAAGCCCTTCATCTATGCCCTTGCGTTCGAGAGCGGCCTCGCCCACCCGGAGACCCTGCTGGACGACAGGCCCTCCCGCTACGGCCTCTACCAGCCGGAGAATTTCGACCTCGCCTTCCAGGGCACGGTCACCGCCCGCAAGGCCCTCCAGCTCTCCCTCAACGTGCCGGCCGTGGAACTCCTGAGCGAGCTCGGCCCCGCCCGCCTGCTCTCGCGCCTGCGCCAGACGGACACCGCGGTCGCCATGCCGAAGGAGGCCGCCCCCGGCCTCGCCATCGGCCTCGGCGGCCTCGGGATCACCCTGGCCGACCTCACCCGCCTCTATTCCGGCCTCGCCCGGGGCGGGGACATGCCCTTGCTCGCGCGCCGGATGGGAGAGGCGGCAAGCCAGGCTCCCGAACGCCGGATCGCCGATCCGGTGGCCTCCTGGTACGTGTTCGACATCCTGCGCGGGGCTCCGCCGCCGGACAACGCCCTGGCCGGGCGCATCGCCTTCAAGACCGGCACCTCCTACGGCTACCGGGACGCCTGGGCCGTGGGCTACGACCGGCATTTCACCGTGGGCGTCTGGGTCGGGCGGCCGGATGGGACAGCGGTGCCAGGGCTCGTCGGACGCCTTGTGGCAGCCCCCGTCCTCTTCGACGCCTATGGCCGTCTCGGGGTCGAGCCGGAGGCCTTGATCGCGCCGCCCTTCGCCCTGCAGGCCACCACCGCCACTCTGCCGCCGCCCCTGCGCCACGTGCGGCAGGACGTGCCCAAGACCATCGCGTCCACCATGCAGGCCCCTCTCAGGATCGCCTTCCCCCTCCACGGCTCCCGGGTCGATCTCGGCTTCTCCCATGAGGGCGAGGAGAAGGGGAGCCTTGTCCTCAAGGCCTCCGGCGGCGCGCCGCCCCTCACCTGGATGGCCGATGGAGCGCCCGTGGAGGCGGGAACCCTGCGGCGGGAGGCCTCCTGGCAGCCGGGGGGCGCGGGCTTCGTGCGCCTCTCGGTGATCGACGCCAAGGGGGCGACGGACAGCGTGCTGGTGCGCATCGAGTAGGGACCGGCGGCAGGACTCCTGCGGCCGGTCTGGACAAGGACGTCCAGGGCCCATAAGTGAACCCCATGTTCCAAGCCAAACCTCTCACCGACGCCGGCAGCAAGCGGGACTTCTACGCCTCCCTGGCGCAGCAGCTCGACGGCCTGCTGCGCGGCGAGCCGGACGCCACGGCCAACGCCGCCAACATGTCCGCCCTGATCTATGAGCTCATGCCCGATCTGAACTGGGCCGGCTTCTATTTCATGCGCGGCCCCGAGCTGGTGCTCGGGCCCTTCCAGGGCAAGGTCGCCTGCGTGCGCATCCCTGTGGGGCGCGGGGTTTGCGGCACGGCGGTGGAGCGGCAGGCCTCGGTGGTGGTTCCCGACGTCCATGCCTTTCCGGGGCACATCGCCTGCGACAGCGCCTCCCGCTCCGAACTCGTCGTGCCCCTGATCAAGAACGGAACGGTCCTGGGCGTCCTCGACCTGGACAGTCCCAGCCCCAATCGCTTCGACGAGGATGACCGGGAGGGCTGCGAGACGCTCGTCCGGGTCTATCTCGAGGCGTCGGAAATCTAGAGGCGGCTTTAAAGGTAGAAGTCGCCCGCGGACAGCGCCGACGGGCCGGTAACCGCGATGCGGACGTCGGCGATCCTGTCGCCATTCACATCGCCTGACAGAACGCCGCGCGAGAAGGTCAGCTCACCGGCCTCTCCGCTGAATGCGGACGCGCCGATGAAGGTGAAGGCCTGATCGCCTGCCGCAGCGATGTCGGCGTCGATGCCCCGCAGGTCGATGCGGTCCGCGCCGCGCACGAAGACGCGGATCGTGTCGATGGCGGAGCCGTGGGACTCGCTCACGGATCTGAAGGTGAAGACGTCCGATCCGCCGCCCCCGCTCAGCACGTCCTTTCCTGCTCCGCCGATCAGGACGTCGTTGCCGTCCAGGCCGTAGAGCCTGTCGTTCCCGGCCTTGCCTTGAAGGACGTTCCCGATCCCGTTGCCTTTGATCACGTCGCTGCCCGAGCCGCCGATGGCCCGCTCGATCAGGGACCGCTCATCGCCCTGGTGGAGCAGGGCGTTGGCGATGTTGCCGGCTGCGAGCTTCGAGCCGTCCTGGTCCAGCTTGGCGCGCTGCTCGGGCGATGTTCTCGTCCATGCGCCGGGCTGGAGATCGATTCTCAGCCCTGACGTGTACCGGGAGAAGTCATAGGTGTCGGTTCCGCCTCCGTCCCACACGGTCAGGAAGATCTGATTGCCGCCGGGCTTTCCCTGGCCGACGCCGTCGACGAACATCTCGCCGGTGGTCGGGCTCCAGGAATAGGTGGTGCCGGCGCTGTTGGTGGCGTAATTGGCGCCGTACATGTGCTGCACCGCCGCGATGTCGTACATCATGAGCGACTGCGCATAGCCCCAGGTTTCGTTGGTGTAGCCGGTCTCTATCGAGGCTCCCACATGGGCGCGGTAGCTCATGACCGTGTATTCCATGGAATCCCGGCTGAACGGCATGACGTTGCCCTCATGCGCATGCTCCAGCCCGATCGCATGTCCGATCTCGTGCACCAGGGTCAGATAGGCGTAGTTGCCCTTGTGCGGCCGGTCATAGTCCCAGTTGTTTAACCACACGTCTCCGCCTGATTCCGGCTCGGCCGGAAAATAGGCCCATGCGGTCTCCGGTGCGTTCGATTGCGCAAATCGGATGGAAGCGTGCTGATCGCCCGTCTCGACGATCCTGGTGAAGGTCAGATTGCAGACCTCGGAGTAGAGCTTCAGGGCGGCTCGGGCCGCCGATTGCTGCGACGCGCCGAAAGCCCCGAAGCCGCTGGCCGCCTCGCCGCTGCCGTAGGAGGCGCCATAGGGCGCTGAACTGGTCGGGAAGCTGTAGGTCAGCCGGTTCGTCGCCCATTTGGCGTCGCCCAGGAGAGCGTCGATGCAAGCGTTTCCGGTCAGATCATAGGTGGAGACGGCAGCCATGGTCCGCTCAAAATCTCAACGGGTCGATGATTGTGTTCCGACGTGTTCGCCGAGCCGGCGGGGCGGAGCCTGACGGCCGGAAGGGGACACGATCCGAATTGCGGACGCTATTGCGCAACGGAATCCAGGCGCGACGCTGAATGAGCCTGCGATGTGGTCATGAAAGCTATGCCCCCTTGTGGAAGTCCTGAGCGCTTCTTGCTTGAGAAGCTTTTTTGTTGCTCGAAGTTTTAAGCGGACTCGTTCAGGACTAAAAGCTTCTTGTCGGAATTTCATGCTGAGTGGACAATGTGCCGCATCGAGCCGTCAAGACCGCCAAGGCAGGGCATTGGAAGGAAGCTTGGCGCGACAATGCTGGATGGGGCCGATCCTCATGGCATCGTTCCTGGAGGGGCGCTGGCGCTGCCAGAAAGGATGGAACGCGTCCTCTCCCTTACGAAGGGAGCGGACTGTATTTCCAAAAAATTTGAGCCTCGGGCCTTGTGCTAACCGCTGCGCTTCGCGTGCCGGAGTCGTCGAACTCGCTCACGCGTGAGCGCAAGTGTTCCGGAACGCGCCCCGTCGCGGAGCCGGGGTCATCCCAGCCCTGTCGCTCCATGCCAACGCGAAGCTCCCGACGCGCAATCCGGTTCGTCATCGGGTGGCGGAACCAATGTTGCGTGACACCGCGCCGTAGACCTCCGGCTCCCCTCTTGACTGAACTCGTCCGCGGAGAATCGGCTCCAAGCAGAGGCGATGGCGCCGAACAGAAGCGCGCCTCCGGATCCGAATATCACCATCTCTACAAAAA
>DATHAU010000073.1:0-1815 GCA_035296545.1 Microvirga sp. | reverse complement strand
GGTAAGCGCAAAGCGTCAAGTGGGGGTGTGCGCGAGTCTCTGAGAAGCCTGCGCAGCAGGCGTCTTGAAGGATCGTCCAGGGAGCGCGGGAAGCGCGACGGAACTCCCTCTCCCGTGTGGGAGAGGGTTAGGGGTGAGGGTAGGCCCTCTCCGATTAAAGCTCAGCGCAGGGTGAGCGGAACCGTGAGCGCTTTACTGAACAAGCGTCCTGCCCTCACCCCTGCCCCTCTCCCACCCGGGAGAGGGGACGCGTGGCGCTTCACGTGCCTGCTGGAGACGCCTCGTGCCCGGACCATGAGGCTGCGGATTGCCTAAGCCGTAGCAGGGCGCGACTTGAGGGAAACGGCTCCCGATGCCGGAGGCTTGTGGGCGGCCTCGAACTGTTCTAGAAGCAAGGCGTCTCACGGGGAGCCCTGTCCAGGGCTGAGAGGCGGCAGGGCCGCCGACCCGTCGAACCTGATCCGGGTCATACCGGCGGAGGGAATGAGCATGCGACATCGCAGAAAAGAAGCTGCGCGCCCCGTGCGAGTTGTGCCGCCGATCCGGCTTGTCTCACGCATGGGAGCATCCTTGATGATACGCCGCCTGCTTTTCGCCCTGCTGTCGCTCGGTCTCGCAACTGGTCCTGCCGCGGCCCAGTCCAAGCCGGTCCTGACCGTCTACACCTACAGTTCGTTCGCCGGAAAATACGGCCCCGGCAAAACCGTCAAGGAGCGGTTCGAGGCGGTTTGCGCCTGCGAACTCGCCTGGGTCACCGCCGAGGATGCGGGCAGCCTCCTGGGCCGTCTGCGCCTCGAAGGCGAGGGCACCAGGGCGGATGCGGTGGTAGGCCTCGACATGAATCTCGCGGCCGAAGCCAGGGCGCTGGGCCTCTTCGCGCCGCACGGGGCGGAGGTGAAGGACCTGACGCTTCCGATCGCATGGGCCGACGACACCTTCATCCCCTTCGATTGGGGCTACTACGCCTTCGTGTACGACGCGAACAAGCTCGCCGCACCGCCGAAGAGCCTCAAGGAGCTCGTCGAGAGCGCCAATGGCCCGAAGGTGGTGCTGCAGGATCCCCGCACCAGCGCGCCGGGCCTCGGCCTCCTGCTCTGGATGCGCAAGGTCTATGGGGACAAGGCCGACGAGGCCTGGGCGCAGCTCAAGCCGCGCATCGTCACCTTCACCAAGGGCTGGTCCGAGGCCTACGGCCTCTTCCTCAAGGGCGAGGCCGACATGGTGATGTCCTACACCACGTCGCCGGCCTACCACATCGTCGCGGAGAAGAAGAGCAACTACAAGGCCGCCGCCTTCACGGAAGGGCATTACCTCCACGTGGAGCTTGCCGGCATGACCCGCACGACCAGGCAGCCGGAACTCGCCAGAAGGTTCATGGCCTTCGTGCTGGGCGAGCCGTTCCAGTCGGCCATGCCGGAAGGCAACTGGATGATGCCCGCGAAGGCTCCCGCAGGCGGGTTGCCCGAGGCGTTCAGGAATATCGTGACGCCCGCGAAGGCGCTCCTCTTCACGCCGGAAGAGGTGCAGCAGAACCGCCGCGCCTTCGTGGACGGCTGGCTCAACGCCACCACCCGCTGAGCGGCTCGATGACCCTGAGCCGGCCTCATCCCGGGAGCGTCGTGGCGCTTGCCATACTGGCTCTGGTGGCGGGCAGCTTCCTGGCTCTTGCCCTTGTGGGCGGAGAGAAGCCCGCGCTTCTCTCCATCGGCCCCTATCTGGGCCGGGTCCTGGTGTTTTCCCTGCTCCAGGCCACCCTTTCGACGATCCTGTCCCTGGCTCTCGGGGTCGGCCTCGCGCTGGCCCTGTCGCGCCGCC
>DATHAU010000072.1:0-5132 GCA_035296545.1 Microvirga sp. | reverse complement strand
GGAGCGCTCCGGCGACCATGTGACCATAAAAGAAGCGCCGCGCCCGAACCGCCACATCCGCCCGGCGGGACTCGACTTCCGATCGGGCGACGTGCTCCTGCAGGAGGGCCTTCCCCTCGATTCCCGCCATATCGCGCTTGCCGCCGCCATGGGGCACGGAACGCTCCCCGTGCGCCGCAGGCCCCGCGTGGCGATCCTGGCCACCGGCGACGAGCTCGTGCGCGCGGGCGAGCCCGTCGGCCCCGACCAGATCACCGCGTCGAGCCTGCCCGCCACCGTTCTCATGGCCGAAAAGGCGGGGGCCGAGGCCATCGACCTCGGCATCGCCCGGGACACCCTCGAATCGCTCGATGAGCGCATCGCGGCGGCAAGGGCCACGGGGGCGGACATTCTCGTGACCCTGGGCGGCGCGTCGGTGGGCGAGCACGATCTGGTACAGAAGGCCCTGGCGCGGCAGGGGATGAACCTCGGCTTCTGGCGCGTGGCCCTGAGGCCCGGCAAGCCCCTGATGCACGGGCGGCTCGGATCGACCCTGCTGCTCGGCCTGCCCGGCAATCCGGTGTCGTCCCTGGTCTGCGCCGTCCTGTTCCTGGTGCCCGCCATCCGGGCGCTCCTGGGCGATCCCCACGCGGAGGACGACCCGGCGGAGGACGCGATCCTGGGAGCCGACCTGCCCGCCAACGGGGAGCGGCAGGACTACATGCGCGCCGCCCTCCGGTTCCAGGACATTCCCCTCGCCCTGGCGCAGGGACCCGCCCGCCTGAGGCTTCCCGTCGCCATGCCGCATCTGGTGCAGGATTCCTCCATGCTGAGCATCCTCGAGCGCTCCGACGCCCTGCTGGTGCGGCCTCCTCATGCGCCCGCCGCGCAGGCCGGAGAGCCCTGCCGGATCATCCGGCTGGCGCGGTTCTGTTGATAAACCAGGGGTTCAGCTTAACCATGCACTTGCGGAACACAGCAAGAACGGCTAGCTTGTTCTTGATTTGTTTCAGAATCGCTCCCCTGGGAGCAGTAAGGGCCAGCCATGCTGACGCGCAAACAGCACGAATTGCTCCGCTTCATTCATGAGCGGCTTCGTGAAACCGGAATTCCCCCGTCCTTCGACGAGATGAAGGACGCCCTCGACCTCAAGTCCAAGTCGGGCATCCACCGGCTCATCACGGCGCTGGAAGAGCGCGGCTTCATCCGCCGCCTGCCGAACCGCGCCCGCGCCCTGGAGGTGCTTCGCCTGCCGGAGAGCGCCAGCGGCGCAGCCGGGCGGCGCTTCACCCCGAGCGTGGTCGAAGGCGGCCTTGCCGGCAAGACCAAGGCCGCTCCCCAGCCCGCCGCCGAGGACAGGAACCGCGACATCGCGTCGATCCCGGTCATGGGCCGGATCGCCGCCGGTACGCCGATCTCGGCGATCCAGAACCGCAGCCATTCCATCACCCTGTCGGGCGATTTCCTGGCCCAGGGCGATCACTTCGCCCTCGAGGTGCGCGGGGACTCGATGGTGGAGGCGGGCATCCTCGACGGCGACCTGGTGGTGATCCGCAAGCAGGACAACGCCAACACGGGCGACATCATCGTGGCTCTCATCGACGACGAGGAGGCGACCCTGAAGCGCTTCCGCCGCCGCGGCTCCTCCATTGCGCTGGAGGCCGCCAACCAGTCCTACGAGACCCGCGTTCTCGGCCCCGACCGGGTCAAGATCCAGGGCAAGCTCGTCAGTCTGGTTCGCCGCTACTGACCTCCTCCTCCGGAACATCCTGCTCGGGGACGGGCTGCGCCCGACGCGGCCCCTCCCGGGCAGGAAATGCTTCCGTCCCGGCGCTGCCGGCGCCGGACCAAGCGAAGGTCTCGCGGCCTTTCAGCACCGAGCGCAGTTCGATCGCCTCCTCCCCCAGGCTCATTGCCGTCGCGCCTCTTGCCGCGAGGGCGTCCCGGTCCAGCACCAGCGCCGCATCGCATCGGGGCGGCGCCTTGAGCCCCGTGACGACGATGGCCGCCCGGCGGCAATCCTCCTCGAAGGCCGCCTCATCCTGAACGAAGGCGATGCGCCGCCCGCCCCGGGCCTCCACCACGCACCCGATCCTGTCGCAGCGCGCATCCCGTCTCAAGCTCCCGTCGTCGGCGCGCCTGCCGTCGCCGTCCGCCCGCAGCCATTGCTCGATCACGAAGGATGACGGCCTGCCCACCAGGGTGAGCCGCCCGGCGGCGCTGCGGATGGCCGCCCCTGCCCCCTGCCGGTCGATGTAGATGTCGAAGCGCTCGGGAGCGGCCGCAAGGGCAAGCCCCGCTCCTGCCGGAAGCAGGGCCGCCCATCGAAGGGACGAGGCAGGTATGGTGAGGACCAGGATCGCCAGGCTCAGGAGGGCCAGCGCGCCGACGCTCATGGCCGGCACGATCACGGTCGAACCGCTGAAGCCGCCCACCCAGGCCGAGACCTCCAGCACCTGCGAGACCGCGGCTCCCATGAGCTGCCAGACGGGACGGTCGAGGCCGAACGGATAGGCGAGCACGCCCAGCACCGCGGCGGGCATCACCACCAGGGAGACGAGCGGCAAGGCGAGCGCGTTGCCCAGGAGGCCGTAAGGGTTGAGCGCCTGGAAGTGATAGGCCGCGAAGGGCGCCGTGGCGATGCTGGCCACCAGGGTCGTGGCGAGGAGCCCGAGCGTGGCCCGGCCGCTCCAGACAAGGGCCCCTTCGACCGTGCCGCGAGGCGGGCCCTCCATCGCCCGCCCGCGCATCAGCGGCACGAGGGCCATCATGGCGGCCACCGCCCCGAAGGACATCTGAAAGCTCGGTCCCAGCAGCGCCTCCGGCTCGCGGGCCAGCACGATGAGGGCCGCGACGGACAGGTTGCGGATGCTGAGCGCCGGACGCTCCGCCAGGATCGCCCCGAACATGACGAGCGTCATGATGAGCGAGCGCTCGGTCGCCACGTCGGAGCCTGAGAACACGCAATAGGCGGTGGCTCCCGCCATGGCGACCACGGCCGCGATCTTCTTGACCGGCCAGAGCAGGGCGAGCCCTGGCGCAAGGGCGAGGAGCGCGCGCACCAGCCAGAAGAAGGTGCCGGCCGCGAGCACCATGTGGAGCCCCGAGATCGACACGATGTGATAGATGCCCGCCGCCCGGAGCACGTCGTTGGTGGGCTCGCCGATGAGCCCGCGCTTTCCGGTCACGAGGGCCGCGCCGACGCCTCCGGCCGCTCCGCCGATGGCGTCGGCGATGCGCCGGGTCAGGGCGTTGCGGGCCTCGTCCACCCCGGCGGCGACCCGCAGGGACAGGCCGGGCGGCGCGGGCGGGTCGAGGCGGCGCACCGCGCCGGTGAACGAGCCCACCGCGCCGATCCCCTTGTAATAGGCGTCGCGGGCAAAATCGTAGCCTCCGGGCCAGGCGGGCTGCGGCGGCGGCAGCAGGCGGGCCGTGCCGCCGATGAACGCGCCCGCCGTGAGGCCCTCGCCCTTCCGGACCGAGACCCGCACCAGCCGTGGCCGCTCCGCCTCGGCCAGGCCCTTGATGTCCACGACCCGCAGCAGCAGCCTCCTGCCCTCCTGCCTGTCGTCCACCGCCTCGATGAAGCCCGTGACCGGCGCGATGGTGATGCGGGAAAGAACAGGCGCCGCCACGCCCTGGGTGCGAACGATCCCGGCCGAGAACCCGGCGAACAGCGCGGCCAGCGCCACCATGGCGCAAAAGACCGGGAGGTTCCGGCGCAGGAGCGCTCCCGCGAGAGCGCACAGGCCGAGGGCCCCCAGCGGCGCCCACAGGCCGGGCCTGTCGGCCTGGAAGAACAGCAGGATTCCCAGACCGAAACAAACGGCGATCCAGGGAAAGAGCCGCCGCTGCTCCACTTCCCGGGCCGAGGTCCCGGCCAGCCAGTCCCAGCCCCCGGCCAGCCTCCACTCGAACGGCGCCACCCAGGACCACGGCAGCGCCACCGCCCGCGCAACGGCGCGCGGGATCCGGCGGGGCTCTCCTCTGCTGTCCTCGGACATGGGCTTCGGCGGCTTGTTTCCCTGGCAGGGTAAGCCCGGCGGTTGGGAAAAGAAACCGTGTTGCCGAAGCCCGAGAGCCGACCCCCTTCTCGGCCCTGCGGCTCGTCGGATCAATCCATGGGATCGGTGCGATGGAGGCGGGGATCAGACCCTCTCGTCATGGCCGGGCCTGTCCCGGCCATCCCGCGTGGAGAGGCACAGCGCCATCGGGATCGGGATGCCCGGCACAAGACCGGGCATGACGACGTGAGCCCGCCGGGAGGGGAAGCTCTCACCCGTGGTGACATCCTCAACTGTCATCCCCGCGCAGGCGGGGATCCATAAACGCTGACCATGAGGGTGAGAGGCGCGGCGGCATCCGCCGTGCTTCATCCGACGCCGTCAGCGGTTATGGATCCCGGGCTCCGCTGCGCGGCCCCGGGATGACACGCGAGCCTTTCCCCTCCCCCTTGTGGGGAGGGTTAGGGTGGGGTGTGAGCGCCACACCTTCGTCGGCTATCGCTCACACCCCCACCTCCAGCTCCTCCCCACAAGGGGGAGGAGAGCTCGCTCAGCGCCGACTTGCCCAAGACGATGCCCATCTCAGGCGAGCCTGAGATGGGTGGGGAGGAGAGCCCGTCGCGCCAACCTGCGCGAGACAGAACCCCTTCCAAGCAGGCCCGAGACCTTGGCGAGAAACGTTTCCATGGCCTTAGGTTGAGGCAGGCGCCCGCGCGACGCCTCGCGTGATCGCCGCCGCTTAACGCGCCGTGGCTTGCGTGGTAGACGACCGGCACATGGCGGCCCAGGGCCGCGCCCTTTCTCAACTCAAGGTTTCCAGCGATGACCGTCGTCACCCGCTTTGCCCCCTCGCCTACCGGCTTTCTGCATATCGGCGGAGGGCGCACGGCCCTGTTCAACTGGCTCTACGCCAAGCGCCACGGCGGCAGGATGCTTCTGCGAATCGAGGACACGGACCGGGAGCGCTCCACGGATGCGGCCATTCAGGCGATTCTCGACGGCCTGACCTGGCTCGGCCTCGATTGGGACGGGGACGTGGTCTACCAGTTTTCCCGCGCCGCCCGCCACCGGGAGGTGGCCGAGAGCCTGCTGGCGCAGGGGCGCGCCTATTACTGCTATGCGAGCCAGCAGGAGCTGGAGGAGATGCGC
>DATHAU010000071.1:0-18377 GCA_035296545.1 Microvirga sp. | reverse complement strand
CGCGAGGACGCGCCCTTCGACAAGATCTGCTACATCGGCTGCGGCGTCACCACGGGCATCGGCGCGGTGATCTACACCGCCAAGGTCTGGCCCGGCGCGAACGTGGCGGTGTTCGGTCTCGGCGGCATCGGCCTCAACGTGATCCAGGGGGCCAGGATGGTGGGCGCCGACAGGATCATCGGCGTGGACATCAACCCGGGCAAGGTGGCCATGGCGAGGAAGTTCGGCATGACCGACTTCATCAACCCCAACGAGGTGGGGGCCGACAAGGTGGTGCAGGCGATCGTGGACCTCACCGGCGGCGGCGCGGACTTCTCCTTCGACGCCACCGGCAACGTGAACGTCATGCGCCAGGCGCTGGAATGCTGCCATCGCGGCTGGGGCGAGAGCATCATCATCGGGGTGGCGGAAGCCGGCCGGGAGATCGCCACCCGCCCGTTCCAGCTCGTCACCGGCCGGGTCTGGAAGGGCACCGCCTTCGGGGGCGCGCGGGGCCGCACGGACGTGCCCGGGATCGTGGACTGGTACATGGAGGGCAAGATCAACATCGACGATCTCATCACCCACACCATGCCCCTCGACGAGATCAACACCGCCTTCGACCTCATGCACGAGGGCAAGTCGATCCGCTCGGTGGTGGTCTACTGATCGGGAGGCCCCTCAGGCCCCCGCGAACAGTTCCGGATGCCGGAGCTGAAGGGCCTGGGCCAGGATCAGCGTCTTCATGTCGTCGATGGCGTGGCGCTCCAGCATTCCGGCCAGCTCGTCGATGCCGATCTCCAGCACCTCGATCTCCTCGTGCTCCTCCGCGAGCCCGCCGCCCTTGCCGACCCGGTCCGCTCCCGCATAGGGGGCGAGGAACATGTTCACGCGCTCGGTGGTGATCCCAGGGGCGGACCATGCCCGGCCCACGGGCTCCAAGGGGCCGAGGCGAAGGCCCGCCTCCTCCATGGCCTCCCGGCGGGCGGTGTCCTCGGGCTCGCCGCCGTCCAGCATCCCGGCCACGGTTTCCACGATGTGGGAACGCTCCTCCACGTGCATGACCGGGGCGCGGAACTGGCGGACGAGGATCACCTTGCGCCGGTCCGGATCGTAGGGCAGCACGGCCGCCGCATCCTGGCTGTTCAGGATCTCGCGCTCCATGGTGCGGCCGTCGGGCATCCGCACGGTGAACTTGAGAAGCTTGCGCCATCCCTCGTGAAGGGTCTCGATCTGGGTGATCCGGTAGGCTGCCACGTCCTGGTCTCTCCTGTTGGTCCAAGGCCATAACGTTTCGCGGCCCGATAGGTCACGCGGATTTTCTCGCCCGCGGCGGATCGTGAAGCTTGACGGCGGCTTCGCGCGTTAGGGGCCTAGGAACCGCCACAGGAGACATGCGTGCTGGAGGATCTCATCGGAGCCATCAGGAAGCGGCAGGCCATCCTTTTCGCCGGGGCCGGCGTCTCCATGACCGTGGGCCTTCCCTCCTGGCAGACCCTGATCGAGCACATCGCCGAGGAGCTCGACGTGGACCTGTCCGGGTTCAGCGAGAGCGACATCAACTACCTGACCCTGGCCGAGTTCTACCGGATCAGGCAGGGGAGCATCGGCCCCCTGCGCAGCTGGATGGACCGCAACTGGACCATCCAGGAGGACAAGCTCAAGGCGTCCCGGGTCCACGAGCTCATCTGCCGGCTCGACTTCCCCATCGTCTACACCACCAATTTCGACCGCAACCTCGAAACCGCCTTCGACCTGCACGGCCGGGACTACGTGAAGATCGTCAACGCCAAGGACATCGCCCGCATCCAGGAGGGCCTGCCGCAGATCGTGAAGTACCATGGGGATTTCGACGACGACAAATCCATCGTGCTGGCGGAAACCGACTATCTCGACCGGCTGTCCTTCGAATCGCCCCTGGACATCAAGTTCCGCTCCGACGCCCTGGGCAAGACGATCCTGTTCATCGGCTACAGCATGACCGACCTGAACATCCGCTTCCTCATGCATCGGCTCTGGCAGACCTGGAACGGCTCGGGCTACGAGCGCGACCGGCCGCCCTCCTACGTGTTCATGCTGCGCCCGAACCCGGTGGAGGAGGCCGTGCTGGCGCAATGGGGCCTGCGCGTGCTCACCGAGCGGGAGTGCCCGCCCGAAGAGGCCCTGGAAACCTTTCTGGCCAAGCTCTGCGAGGCGGTGGAGGACGGCGAGGGGGAAGAGGCCTGATTTTGCGCCGGCGTGGCCCTATGCCAATGTGCCGCCGCCCTCACCGATAAGATGATTCATGGCCGCTGCCTCCAAACCGCGTCTCTCGCTCCGGGACATCCTGACCGACAGGCGCATCGCCCTCATGCTGCCGCTCGGCTTCTCCAGCGGGCTTCCGTTCCTCCTGGTGTTCGGCACCCTGTCGGCCTGGCTGCGGGAGGCGGGCATCTCGCGCACCGAGATCGGGATGCTGAGCTGGGTGGCCCTGGCCTATTCCTTCAAGTTCCTCTGGGCTCCCGTCGTCGACCGCTACGACGTCCCGGTGCTGGCCCGCCTGCTCGGGCGGCGGCGCGGCTGGATGGCCCTGTCGCAGATCGTCACCGCGCTCGGCCTCGTGGGCATCGCGTCGAGCGACCCGCGCACCGCCCTGTCGCTCACCATCGTGTCGGCCCTTCTCGTGGCCTTCGCGTCGGCCACGCAGGACGTGGTGATCGACGGCTGGCGCATCGACGTGGCCCCTACGGAGCGCCAGGGCATGATGGCGGCCTCCGTCCAGCTCGGCTACCGGCTCGCCCTCATCTGCGCGGGCGCGGGCGCGCTCTACATCGCGGAATTCGTGAACTGGCGCAGCGCCTACCTGGCCATGGCGGCCCTGATGGGGGTGGGCCTGGTCGGAACGCTGCTGGCGCCCCGGGCCGATGCGGGCGCCGCCCGCGAGCGCATCTCCTTCGGGGCCGCGATCGTCCGGCCCCTGGCCGATCTCTTCGCCCGCAAGGGCAAGATCCTGATCCCGATCCTTCTCCTCATCGCCTGCTTCCGCCTGCCGGATTTCGTCGCGGGCGTGATGGCGAACCCGCTCTATATCGATCTCGGCTTCTCCAAGGTGGACATCGCCAACGTGTCCAAGCTCTACGGCGTCTGGATCGGCATCGTCGGCGCCTTCGCGGGCGGCCTGGCGCTCACCCGGATCGGCCTGTGGTGGACCCTGCTGATCGGCGCCTTCATCGCGGCCGCGTCGAACCTGATGTTCGCCTGGCTCGCCCTCGCGGGAGCCGACCACGCCCTGCTGGTGCTGTCGATCAGCATCGACAACTTCGCCTCGGGCTTCGCGGGCTCGGCGCTGATCGCCTACATGTCCGGCCTGACCGCCCCGGGCTTCGCCGCCACCCAATACGCCCTTCTGAGCTCCCTCTACGCCCTGCCGGGCAAGCTCATCGGCGGCGCGTCCGGCGCGGTGGTGGACGCCTACGGCTATCCCCTCCTGTTCACCGCCACCGCCTCCATCGGCATCCCCCTGGTGATCCTGTGCCTCGTGGTCCGCCGCGACACCATCGCGACGGCGCGGGAGAGGAGCGAGGAGGCGGAAAGGATCGCGCCTGCGGTGGGCGCAGGGTCGAGAGCCTGAATCACGCGCACCCGGATCGGGTTGTTACACCCAGCCGCCGTCCACCAGATAGGTCTGGGCCGACATGGCGCTGGAATCGTCCGAGCCCAGGAAGAGGGCGAAGTTGGCGATGTCCTGGGGCACGAGCTTGCGCTTCACGCATTGGCGCTTGAGCAGCTCCTTCTCGCCCTCGGGGGTGAGCCAGAGGTCGATCTGGCGCTGGGTCATGATCCAGCCCGGCACGAGGCAGTTGACGCGGATGTTCCTGGACCCGAGCTCCCGGGCGAGCGCCCGGGTGAGGCCGACCGCGGCGGACTTGGCGGTCTTGTAGGCCGCGAAGGCGTCGTCGCTCACCATGTAGCTCGTGGAGCCCATGTTGATGATCGAGCCGCCCCCGGCCTTGTCCATGTCGGGCAGGACCGCCTGGGCGGCGAAGAACTGGTGGTCGAGATTGGTGGCGAAGCGCTCGCGCCAGTATTCGGGCGTCACCTCGTCGATGGTGTGGCGGTCGTCCCGGGCCGCGTTGTTGACCAGGACCGTGATCGGCCCCACGGCCTCGCTCGCGCGCCGGATCGCCGCCTGGAGGGCCGGGACGTCGCGCACGTCGTTGTGCTCGAAATGCACCCGCTCCCCGAGTTCCCGGGCCAGCGCCTGGCCCGCTTCCGCATTGTAGTCGAGGATCGCCACCCGGCTCCCCTGCCCGTGGAACGCTCTTGCGATGCTCTCGCCGATGCCGCTCGCGCCGCCGGTGATGAGAACGGCCTTGCCCTTCAGGGAGCCATAGATGGTCTGGGTCATGAATCTCTCGCTTCGATTGGCATAACGGCGCTGTTGGTCGGGACTCGCATAGCGGAACTTCTTACACCTATCCCGGCCCCGCCCGCGACAGGTTTCGCACGCGCCGCAGACCCTCCTCCCACGGAGCCCGGGCTTGCCTGAGATGGGCTTCCTCTTGCGCAAGTCGGGAACACCCGACTTGCGGTGGGGAGGAGGTGGAGGTGGGGGTGTTTGCGCCAGAGCTTCATAGGCTATCGCTCACACCCCCACCCTGGCCCTCCCCGCAAGGGGGAGGGGACAGGGGGCGCGGCTCAGAGCCGGGGATTCCCTTCGCTTCGTTTGGGATGACGTCAACTCGCACCCGGGCCTGGCGTTGCGCCGGGCGGGCATTTGCCCAGGATGATCATGCCGAGCACCTCGTCCTGGGTCACGTCCTGCACGCGGGCCGAGCCCACGAGCTTGCCGTTCTTCATCACGCTGACCCGGTCGGCGAGGCCGAACACGTCGTGGATGTCGTGGCTGATGAGGAAGATGCCGATGCCCTCCTTCTTGAGCTGCAGCACCAGATCGGCCACCTGCTGGGTCTCGGCGGGGCCGAGCGCCGCCGTCGGCTCGTCCATGATGAGCACGCGGGCGTTGAAATAGATCGCGCGGGCGATGGCCACCGACTGCCGCTGCCCGCCCGAGAGGGCCTTGACCGGCTCCTTGAAGCGCCGGAAATGCGGGTTGAGCCGCGCCATCACCTTGCGGGTCTCGGACTCCATGGCGGCGTCGTCGAGGGCGCCGGAGGCCGTGACGACCTCGCGGCCGAGGAAGATGTTGCCGGCGGCGTCGATATTGTCGGCAAGGGCCAGGGTCTGGTAGATCGTCTCGATCCCGTGGCGCTTGGCGTCGCGGGGGCTGGCGATGTCGGCCCGCTGCCCGTTCACGTAGATCTCGCCCGCATCCGGCCTGTAGGCTCCCGACAGGATCTTGATCAGGGTGGATTTTCCCGCGCCGTTATGGCCGAGCAGGCCCACCACCTCCCCGGGGCGCAGGTCCACCGACACGTCGTCCACGGCCTTGATGCCCCCGAACGCGATGGAGATGTTGCGCATCTCCACGAGAGGCGTGGTTCCATTGGCTTGCATGTCGGGCCTCCCCTTACTTGATGCGGCGGCGATAGAGGCTGTCGGCCCAGACGGCCAGCACGAGAACCGCGCCGACCACGATGTTCTGGAGCGGGGTGTCGACGCCGAGCAGCACCATGCCCGATTGCAGCGACTGCATGACGAGCGCGCCCAGCATGGCGCCCGCGATGGTGCCGACGCCGCCGGCGAGCGACGTGCCGCCGATCACCGCGGAGGCGATCACGTAAAGCTCGTCGAGGGAGCCTGCGGCGTTGGTCGCGGCGTTGAGGCGCGCGGTGGAGATGCAGGCGGAGATGCCGCACAACAGGCCCATGAGGCCGAACACCTTCATGAGGGTCCAGCGGGTGTTGATGCCGGAAAGCTCCGCCGCCTCCGGGTTGCCCCCGATGGCGAAGACGTAGCGGCCGAACCGGCGGCGCTTGGCCAGGTAGGTCATGGTCAGCCCCACCACGATGGCGATCAGCACCGGCAGGGCGATGCCGTGGGGCACGAACAGCCCGCCCTCGGGCCATGGGATGTTGTTGGCCTCCGCCCAGCGGCGGGCGGTGCCGGGGGGCAGGGGATAGGCGTTGGCGATGGCGGCGGCCGCCAGCACCGCCCCGCAGGCAAGGGCCGCGATCACCGCGTCGCCCCAGCCGGGGCGCACCGGAAAGCCGAAGCGGATGCGCCGGCGGCGCGCGAAGCCGAGCCCCATGACGATGAGGCCGCAGGCCACGGCCGCGATGATCCAGGTGGCGGTGGCGCCGAGGGCGCCCTCCACCCCGCCGCCGAAGGCCTTGAAGCGGGTGTCCATGGGGGCGACGGTCTGGCCGGTGGTCACCCACCAGGCCGCGCCGCGCCAGATCAGCAGTCCGCCCAGGGTCACGATGAAGGAGGGGATGGCCCGATAGGCGATGAGCCAGCCCTGGAACAGGCCGATCAGGCCGCCGATGGAGACCGCGACCAGCACCGCGATGGGGGCCGTGAGCGGATGGTCGAAGCCCAGCAGGGCGGGAAGCCACTGCACCTGCACCACCCCGATGATCATGCCCACCACGCCGAGGATCGCGCCCACCGACAGGTCGATGTTGCGGGTGACGATGACCAGCACCATGCCGGTGGACATGACCGCGATGGAGGCGGTCTGGACGGAGAGGTTCCAGAGATTGCGCGGGGTGAGGAACACGCCGCCGGACAGGATGTCGAACCCGACCCAGATCACGGCGAGCGCCGCCAGCATGCCGAGCATGCGCACATCGATCTCGAGCTTCGACAGGAGCGAGCCGGAAGCGGCGCTCGGAGGCGGGGCGGCGGTGGCGGCAGGTGCGGTCATGGGGTGGCTCATACGACGCAAGTGTCATTCCGGGGCCGCGGAGCGGAGCCCGACCCGAAGGGCCACGCTGAAAGCGGGGAAATCCATAAACGCTGACGAGGCAGAACGGCCCGGGCCGTATGAATTGCCCTTCATCCCGACCGTCGCGGATATGGATTCCGGGCTCGCGCCAGGGCGCGCCCCGGAATGACAGGGTTGGATCAGTTGCAGGCCTTGACGCTGCCGGCCTTCACGCCCTGGCAGACGACCTCCTTCGAGGCCCAGCCGGCCTTGATCACCACGTCGAGGTTGTCCTTGGTGATCGCCACGGGGGTGAGGAAGAGAGCGGTCATGTTCTGCTTCTTGGCGCCCAGGTTCCACGGCTTCGCGCCCTGGATCTCGCTGAGCTTCTTGCCGCCCGCGAGCTGAAGGGCGATCTCCGCCGCGTTGCGGCCGAGTTCGCGGGCGTCCTTGAACACCGTCACGGTCTGGGTGCCCAGCGCCACCCGGTTGAGGGCCGCCTTGTCGGCGTCCTGGCCGGAGACCGGAACCGAGCCGGCAAGGCCCTGCGCGCCCAGCGCCGCGATGGCGCCGCCCGCGGTGCCGTCGTTGGCGGCGATCACCGCATCGATCTTGTTGTTGTTCTTGGTCAGGAACTGCTCCATGTTCCGCTGCGCGTTGGCCGGGAGCCAGCCGTCCGTATAGGCCTCGCCCACGTTCTTGATCTTGCCGGAATCGATGGCGGGCTTGAGCACTTCCATCGAGCCCTGGAACAGGAAGTTGGCGTTGGGATCGGAGCCCGAGCCCTTGATGAAGGCGTAGTTGCCCTCGGGCTTCGTCTTCAGCACCTCGCGGGCCTGGAGACGCCCGACCTCGACGTTGTCGAAGGTGAGGTAGAAGGCCTGCGGGATCTCGATGAGCCGGTCGTATCCGACCACCGCGATGCCCTCGGCCACCGCCTTCTCCACGGCGGGGCGAACGGCGTCCGCATCCTGCGCCAGCACGATCAGCGCCTTGGCGCCGCGGGAGATGAGGCTTTCGATGTCGGTGAGCTGCTTGGCGGGCGAGGATTGCGCGTCGGCCGACACATAGGTGCCGCCGGCCTTCTCCACGGCGGCCTTGATGGCGGCCTCGTCGGTCTTCCAGCGCTCTTCCTGGAAGTTGGACCAGCTCACCCCCACGACCGGGCCCTTGCCCTGGGCGACGGCCGCCGTAGCCGAGAGAGCCAGAGCGGCAAAACTGATGAGAACGTGTTTTCTTGACAGCATCGGTTCCTCCTGGGCGCGGCGTTTCCCGCAAGCCCCTTGTCATCACGGCAGCCTGTCGGCCCGGCTCAGGCCGACGAACATCGCTCACGCTGCCATGCGTTATTTTCGAGCAGGGAAATAATTATCCGGAAAATCTCAGGCACCAAGCGGCTCGGCATCATTTTTTGTCTAATCTGTCCTCAGGCTGGACTTTTTTAATTCGAAGCATGAATAAATAGATCATGGCACCAGTCACCCTCTCTCCCCGCGACCTTGCCCGGCGGCGCTTTCTCGACGCTCTGCGCCGGGAAGGGCCCATGGCGCGGGTCGAAATCGGCCAGCACCTGGGCATGAGCCCGGCCAGCGTCTCCGACCTCGCCGCAGGCCTTCTCGACGAAGGCATCCTCGTGAGCGAGGAGGCGGGGGACCAGGGCGCCAGCCTGATCAGGGGCCGCCCGAAGGTGCGCCTGTTCTTCGCCGACACCCTCGGCTCGGTGGTCGGGGTGTGGACCGGCTTCAACCGCATCGAGCTCAGGCTGGTGGATTCCGCCGGGCGCAACCGGGCGAGCCGCCGCATCGAACGCCCCCTGCGCAGCCTGGAGGCGGAGGAGCTGATGGACGTGCTGGCGGACACCATCGCGGCCTTCGCCCGGGACATGGACGCGCCCGAGGTGAAGGCCGTCGGCCTCGCCTGCCAGGGCTATGTGGACACGGGGGACGGCATCGTCGCCTGGAGCCCGGTGCTCGGCGCCCGGGACCTGCCCCTCGCGGCGGGCCTGCGCCAGCGGCTCGGCCGGCCGGTGCTGATCGAGAACGACGCCAGCGCCATGGCCTTCGCCATCGCCCAGCGGGACCCCAGGTTCCGGTCCGGACGCACCGCCTGCCTCATGGTGGGAGACGGCGTGGGCATGGGCTTCCTGATCCAGGGGGAGCTCTATCGCGGGGCCCGCTTCGGGGGCAGCGAGTTCGGCCATGTGCGCCTGCGCCGGAGCGGGCCGCAATGCCGCTGCGGCGGGCGCGGCTGCATCGAGGCCTATCTGGCCGATTACGCCCTGCACCGGGACGCGCAGCTCATCGACCACCGCCCCGCCCCGGCCGTGCTGATCCCCGGCGAGGACGCCATGGCCACCATCGTCGCGCAGGCCCGGGCGGGGGACGCTACCCTCCTGAAGCTCTTCCACGAGGCCGGGGAGGTTCTGGGGGACGCGGCCGGCATCCTGATCCAGACCCTGGAGCCGGACCATATCGTGATCTGCGGCCCCGGCACCCGGGCCATGGACCTGCTGCGCCCCTCCTTCGAGGCGGCCCTCGCATCGCAGACGATCCCGGAGCTCAGGGCGCTCGCCACCATCCATGTGGTGGAATCCTCCATGGACCTCCTGACCGAGGGCGTGGTCATGCAGGCCCTGCGCGAGCTCGATTCCGACCTGGCGTGGCTGAAGGCTGCATAACGGCGCGGCGGACGTAGCCAGGGGGCTGCGAAAACACTATCTGTAGCGGGTCACCTCCTCACGATCGAGACCCATGGCTTCCTCACGCCCCGTCCAAGCCGGCGACCACGTCTTCCTCGTCGACGGCTCCTCCTTCATCTTCCGGGCCTACTTCCAGTCCATGAACCAGGACTCCAAGTACAATGCCCGCATCTCGGACGGGATGCCCACCGGGGCCGTGCGCCTGTTCGTCTCCAAGCTGCTGCAATTCGTCCGGGACGGGGCGGCGGGGCTCAAGCCCACGCATCTGGCCATCATCCTGGACAAGTCCGAGGGCTCCTTCCGCAAGGAGCTCTACGAGGATTACAAGGGCCATCGCCCCGACGCGCCCAGCGACCTCAAGGTGCAGATGCCGCTCATGCGCGAGGCGATCCGCGCCTTCGGCCTGGAGCCCATCGAGCAGGCCCGCTACGAGGCGGACGACCTCATCGCCACCTATACCCAGGAGGCCAAGGCCCGGGGCGCGGACGTGCTCATCATCTCGTCCGACAAGGACCTGATGCAGCTCGTGGGGCCCAAGGTGTGCTTCTACGATTTCGAATCGGGCTCCAAGGGCAAGCCCGGCTACCGCCCGGAGCGCAACCTGGACGAGGCCGCCGTCACCGAGAAATGGGAGGGCATCCCGCCGGAGAAGATCGGCGACGTGCTGGCGCTCATGGGCGACACCTCCGACAACGTGCCCGGCGTGCCCGGCATCGGCCTCAAGACCGCGGCCCAGCTCATCCGGGAATACGGCGATCTGGAAACCCTGCTGGAGCGCGCCTCCGAGATCAAGCAGCCCAAGCGCCGGGAGACCCTGATCGCCAACGCGGACACGGCGCGCCTGTCCAAGAAGCTCGTGACCCTGGATTGCGAGGCCCCCCTTCCGGTCTCCATCGACGAGCTGCGCCTGACCGAGCCCGACCCGAAGCCCCTCATCGGCTTCCTCAAGGCGATGGAGTTCAGCACCCTCACCCGTCGGGTGGCGGAGCTCTACGACGCCGACCCGGCCGCCATCGAGCCGGACCCGCGCCTCATGCCCGGCGGCGAGGCGATCCGCTGGGAGGGCAACGGGCCTCCGGGCAGCCCGCCCGATGCGGTGCCGTTCTTCGAGGCGGGCGAGGCCTCGGCCGGCGAGGTCGATCCCTTCGCGGGGCTCGACTTGCCGGAGACGGGCCGGACCCGCAAGCCCGTGGAGGGTCTGGGCACCCCCTCGCAGCTGGCCGGAAAGCGCGCGACGGAAGCCTCCTCCACGCCCTTCGACGTCACGTCCTACGAGACCGTCACGAATCTGGACCGCCTGAAGGAATGGGTGGCCGGCGCCCGCGAGCAGGGGTTCGTGGCCGTGGACACGGAGACGAGCGACCTCGACGCCAACCGCGCCGAGATCGTCGGCTTCTCGCTCGCCCTGGAGGCGGGGCGGGCCTGCTACGTGCCGCTCCAGCACCGGGACGAATCGGACCTGTTCGGCGGCGGCCTCGTGGCCGGCCAGATCCCGGTCACAGAGGCCCTCGACGCCATCCGCCCGCTCCTGGAGGACGCCTCCGTCCTCAAGATCGGGCAGAACATCAAGTACGACTGGATCGTGTTCAAGCGCCACAACATCGAGGTGCGCCCCTTCGACGACACCATGCTGATCTCCTACGTGCTCGATGCGGGCAAGGGCTCGCACGGCATGGACGAATTGTCCCGCCGCCACCTGGGCCACTCCCCCATCAGCTTCTCCGACGTGGCGGGCACCGGGCGCAGCAAGGTGACCTTCGACAAGGTCGAGATCGGCAAGGCCACCGCCTATGCGGCGGAGGACGCGGACGTGACCCTGCGCCTGTGGCAGCTCCTCAAGCCCCGCCTGGCGGCCGAGCGTCGCGCCACGGTCTACGAGACCCTGGAGCGGCCCCTCATCGACGTGATCGCCCGCATGGAGAGGTGCGGCATCATGGTGGACCGGCAGATCCTGAGCCGCCTCTCGGGCGACTTCTCCCAGACCCTGGCGCGCCTGGAGGACGAGATCCACGAGATGGCGGGCGAGAAGTTCGCGCTTGGGAGCCCGAAGCAGATCGGCGACATCCTGTTCGGCCGCATGGGCCTGCCCGGCGCCAAGAAGACCCCCTCCGGCCAATGGGCGACCCCCGCCACTCTTCTCGACGAGCTGGCGCAGGCGGGCCACGAGCTTCCCGCAAAAATCCTCGAATGGCGTCAGCTCGCCAAGCTGAAATCCACCTACACCGACACCCTCCAGGAGCACATGAACCCTGAGACCCAGCGGGTGCACACCTCGTTCGCGCTCGCGGCCACCACCACGGGGCGGCTGTCCTCCTCCGACCCCAACCTGCAGAACATCCCGATCCGCACGGAGGCCGGCCGCAAGATCCGCCGGGCCTTCGTGGCCCCGGAGGGCCAGAAGATCATCTCGGCGGATTACAGCCAGATCGAGCTGCGGCTCCTGGCCCATATCGCCGACATCCCGCAATTGCAGGAGGCCTTCGCCAAGGGGCTGGACATTCACGCGGCCACGGCGTCGGCCATGTTCGGCGTGCCCCTGGACCGGATGAACCCGGACCTGCGCCGCCAGGCCAAGACCATCAATTTCGGCATCATCTACGGCATCTCGGCCTTCGGGCTGGCCACCCGCCTCGGCATTCCCAACACCGAGGCCTCCACCTTCATCAAGCAGTATTTCGAGCGCTTCCCCGGCATCCGCACCTATATCGACGAGACCAAGCGGGCCTGCCGCGACAAGGGCTACGTGACCACCCTGTTCGGGCGGGTCTGCCACTACCCGCAGATCCGGTCGAGCAACCCCTCCGAGCGGGCGGGCGTGGAGCGCCAGGCCATCAATGCCCCGATCCAGGGCACCGCCGCCGACATCATCCGCCGCGCCATGATCCGCATGGAGGACGCCCTGAGGGCCGAGCGCCTCTCGGCCCGCATGCTGCTGCAGGTGCACGACGAACTGGTGTTCGAGGCCCCCGACGACGAGGTGGAGGCGACGCTCCCGGTGATCTCCCGGGTGATGACGGAAGCTCCCTACCCGGCCGTGTCCCTCAAGGTGCCGCTCGCCGTGGAATCCCGCGCCGCGCAGAACTGGGACGAGGCGCATTGAGGGGCAGGCGTTCGAGGGGCGCGAGGGATGGACGAAACCGCGATCGTCGTGCGGCCCGCCTCGGCGCAGGACGCCGACGCCATCTTCAGCCTCATGGCCGGGCTGATCGAGGATCATCTGCCCGGCCAGGCGCCCTGGACCTCCGCCGAGCGCATCCGGGAGGACGGTTTCGGGCCCGATCCGCTCTTCGAGGCGCTCATGGCCGAGCGGGACGCGAAGCCGGTCGGCTTCGTGTCGTTCTTCCGGGGTTATGCCGGCTGGCGCGGCAAGCCCATGGGCATCGTGCACGCCCTTTACGTGCGTCCCGAGGAACGCCGCTCGGGAGCCGCGCGGGCCCTCATGGCGAATGTTGCGCGAGTTGCCCTGGAGCGGGGCTGGGCGCGGGTGGAGCTTTTCGTGGAAGAGGGCCGCTCCGCCATCCGCTTCTACGAGGCGATCGGCCTGCGCGATCTCCGGCATCGGCACATGCGCCTGGAGGGCGACGCCCTCGAACGGCTCGCCTCCGGCGCATGAAGCCGGGCGAGACGAGCTTTATCGAAAGTGAGGCAGCATCCGGCCCAGCGTTCCGCGCCACCATCCGGGCGCAATCCGAACCTTGAGCTTCGAGCCGCAACAATCTCTTAAGACCGGGAGCGCATGATGGAGCCGCGGGCTGCCCGGGCGAGCCGCCGGGACCGCTGCGTTGATGCCACATTGCCGGTGCAAACGGTTCGTGGCGACGACGAGCATGCGCCCGATCGCGCCCTGTGACCCCATCTGGAGCCGACCATGAACGAGGAAACGGAGACCGTCGCCACCCGCCTCTGGCGCGACCGGGTCCAGCTTCGGGAGCAGGAGCGGAACGAGGCTCAGGCCCGCCTTCGGATCGCCGAGGAGAAGGTGGCGATCCTGACGGCGGAGAACGACCGGCTCGCCGCCGAGAACGCGCGCCTGCGCGCCTCGCTCCAGCCCGACGCCGTCAGCGCCCGCACGGAGACCGAGATGCAGATGGAGGCCCTGAAGGGCGCGCTGCTGCCCCTCCTGTCCCAGCCCGGCATGAGCCTGAACGCGTAGGGCCGCCCGGCGGAAAAACCGTCGGCGGTTGAAAAAATGCCCCTCAAGGCCTAGTATATCTCACGTTATAACCTTCTGAACGAGGGGTTTTCAGCGTGCCCATGCAAGGCGAGAGGCGCCCGTGAAACGCAGGATCACGACCATCCTGGCCGCCGACATCGCCAGCTTCTCGCGCCTGGTCGCCGAGGACGAAGACGGGACCCTGCGGCGGCTCGCCGCCCATCGGGACGTGTTCATCGACGTGGTGGCCCGGTCCCATGGACGGGTGTTCAACACGGCGGGCGACTCGATCATGTGCGAGTTCGAGAGCCCCGTGGACGCCGTGCGGGCGGCCATCGACATTCAGGAAGCCCTGCGCACCCGCAACCTGGCCTTCCCGCCGGCGCGCTGGCTGCAGTTCCGCATCGGCGTCTCCATGGGCGACGTGGTCGAGCGCGAGGGCGATCTTCTCGGCATGGCGGTCAATATCGCGGCGCGCCTCGAACACCTCGCCAAGCCCGGGGGGATCTGCATCTCCCGCGGGGTCCATGAAGCGGTGGTCGGCCAGCTCTCCGTGCCCTTCGTCGACCTGGGCGAAAGGCAGATGAAGAACATCCCCGACCCGATCCACGCCTTTGCGGTGGCCTGGCCGGGAGCGGACGTTTTTCAGCATGCCTCCGCGCCGCGGCCAAAGCCTCTCCTGTGGCTGGGGAGCATCGCCGCGGCAGCCCTCGTGGCGGTGGGATCGGTTCTGGCGGTCCAGTGGCTTGCAGCGCCCCCGCCGCCCCTGACGGTCACCGGGCTGCGCGTGGAGAAGCAGCAGGACAGGGCGGAGCCCGACGGGCCGCCGAACCGGCAGGCGGCGGTCGAACCGCCGAACCGGCAATTCGCCCAGGCCCTCAGCCTGTCGGCCGATCCCGCCGAGGCCTTCATGCAGGTCGTCCGGAGCCGCGGGCTGGTCGAGACTCCCCGCTCGGCCCCGGAATTCTACGCCAACGCCCTGCTGTTCCAGGCCAAGGGCGAACTCGACGAGGCGCACCGCTCCTACGACGCCCTGGCCCGCATGGGCCTGGACCTCGTCGATCCTCACCTGCGCTTTGCGGCCCTGCTGCGCGCCCGGGACGGCCGGGACGCCGCGCGGGAGGCCTATGCCCGCCTGCACAAGGACGCTCCGACCCGGGCGATCGCCCTCGTCCACGCCATGCAGTACGAGGGCGCGGAGCGGCGGGAGAGGATCAACGCCGTCATCGCCGCCCATCCGGACTTCGCCCCGGCCTATTTCGTCCTGGCGGCGGAGCACTCGGAGGAGCGGGTCGTCGGCCTCCAGACCCTTCGGGACAAGCAGGTGCAATTCGCCGCCCTGGCCGAGTTCCTGAAGGCCGACCGGGAGAAGCGCCTGTCCGCCCTGTTCCTCGACCACGCGGTGCTCGCCACCTGGCTCGACAAGGCCGGGCAGGACCATGCCCAGCTCGAAGCCTTCCTGAAAACCGCGGCGCTCGCGCCCACCGTCTCGTTCATGCGGGCCAATACGGGATGGATGGCCTCGGTCTCGACCCCGGAAGCGGCCACCGCCATCGCCTACCGGGTGGGCGAGGGGGGCGAGTTCCGCATGACCGGCTCCCTCCAGGCGCTCGATCCCCGCACCGGCAAGCCCATGCCCAATCCCGCCTTCGAGCTGCCGGCGGACCAGAGGGAGACGACCGTCTTCATCCGCTATGCGGATGCGAGCGGGCGCGACATCGGTCCTTTCCCGGTGCCCTTCAACCCGCGCCAGGCGCTGGTGCGGTCGCAGCGGGACATTCTCGAGGGGATGCCCGGAGCCTGGCTCTCCCTCCAGGGTGGCTTGGTCTACTACACCCACCTGGTCAGCTATCGCTGCGCCATCGTCAAGGCCAGGATCGGGATCGATCAGGGGCCCCTCGACCGGGAACTTCCCCTCCCGGCCTGCAACGAGCGCGACCCTTACGCCATCGCCCATCGCACGGAGCTGAAATGAAGCTTCCCGGAGGCGCGCGGAGCGTCGCGGTCCAGCTCACCTATGCGGACGGGACCCAGAGCGAGGTCAAGACCTTCCGGCGGCCGTGAAAGGGCTCAGGCGGCGACCTGCGCCATGGCTTCGTTGAGGCATTGCACGGCCACGCCGCCGCCGGCGCGGGCGATCAGGCTGCACCCTTTCGGTACCTCGCGCCAGCCCCTGTCCTTGCTGTCGATGGGCTCCGAGACCACGAGCAGGTTGCCCCCGTCCTCGCGGAAATACAGGGTCGGGGGCTTGGCGTCGCAGGCCCAGCGATAGGCCCAGAGGCTCTCGCCGTCCGTGAACACCGCGGTGAAGCGCAGGGGCTCCCTGACGCCTGCCTCCTCCATCAGCCCGCGCACCTGCTTCAGGGTGCGGGCCATGGCGGCGATGGGGTCCCGGGCCAGCCCGTTGGCGAGCGCCGCGAGAAAGAGCGCCTCGGAATCCGTGGTGCCCTGGCGGCGGTCGTAGAGGTCGTCCGGGATCAGGGCCTCCAGGCGGCGCTTGATGCGCCCGTAGCCGCCGATCTGCCCGTTATGCATGAAGAGATAGCGCCCGTGGGAGAACGGGTGGCAGTTCGCCCGGGTGGTGGAGGTGCCCGTGGAGGCGCGCACATGGGCGAAGAAGAGGCCGGAGCGCACCTGCTCGCACAGGCTCCTCAGGTTCTCGTCCGACCAGGCGGGACGGACCTCCCGGTAGATCCCCGGCTCGGGGCGCTCCCCGTACCAGCCGATGCCGAAGCCGTCGCCGTTGGTGCCCGTCTTGGCCTCGACCGCATGGAGCGACTGATGGACCAGGGAATGGGCCGGCGCGCAGACCAGATCGTCCAGGAAGATCGGCTCTCCACGATAGGCGAGAAAGCGGCACATGGTTTTCTTTCGTCCCGGGCGGGGCAAAGATTCGGGCGGCAAGGGTTTCGCAACCTTGTTGTAGTATTTTCCGGTCATGGTGAATAGCCGGTTAACGGCCAAGCCCCCGGAATCGCCAAGTTCCTTGAAGCGCCAAGTTCCTTGAAGCGCCAAGTTCCTTGAAGCGCCAAGCTCTGACGCTAGGCCGTTGCGGCCCTGCGGTCCTTCCCTTAAAGCGTTCGGCATCACACAAGACCACAGCCGGTCGAACCGGTGAGGGGGACCGCCACATGCCTCGTGCCTTGAAGCCGGCGCTCGCCGCCGCCCTGACCCTGCTGCCGCAGGCGGCCCTTGCGGCGGAGCTCGACGGGGCGGCCCTGGGCGTCGTCTGGGCGCTGCCTTTCGCGGGCATCCTCCTGTCCATCGCGCTGTTTCCGCTGCTGGCGCTCCATTTCTGGGAGCATCACCAGGGCAAGATCGCGGCGTTCTGGGGGCTCCTCGTGCTCGTCCCCATGGCGGCGATCCTCGGCCCCACCACGGCGCTTCACGCCCTCGCCCATACGGCCTTCCTGGAATACATCCCGTTCATCCTGCTGCTGCTCGCCCTGTTCACGGTGGCGGGCGGCATTCTCGTGCGCGGCAACATCCACGGCTCGCCGGGCACCAACACGGCGCTGCTCGCCATCGGCACGGGGCTGGCGAGCCTCATCGGCACCACGGGGGCGTCCATGGTGATGATCCGCCCGGTGATGCGCGCCAACGACGACCGGCGGCACAACGTGCATGTGGTCGTGTTCTTCATCTTCCTGGTGTCGAACATCGGCGGCTCGCTGACGCCGCTGGGCGACCCGCCGCTCTTCCTCGGCTTCCTGCGCGGCGTGGACTTCTTCTGGACCACCACGCACCTCCTGCCGGAAACCCTCTTCATCAGCGGGATTCTGCTCGCCCTGTTCTTCGTCGTCGACACGATCATCTACAGGCGGGAGGGCCATATCGCCCCCGATCCGACGCCGGACGATCCGGTGCGGCTTAAGGGCGGCGTCAACTTCTTCCTGATCCTCACGATCATCGCGGCGATCCTCCTCAGCGCGACCGTGGACATGGGGCGCTTTATCCTGCTCGGCACGGAGATCGAGGTCGCCAACCTGGTGCGGGATCTCGTCATGGTCGGCGTCACCCTCCTGTCCCTGGCCCTGACGTCGAAGGCGAACCGGGCGGAGAACGGCTTCTCCTGGGGGCCGATCAAGGAGGTGGCGAAGCTCTTCGCCGGCATCTTCATCGCCATCATCCCGGTGCTCGCCATGCTGCGCGCCGGGGCGAACGGGGCCTTCGCGCCCCTGGTGGCGCTGGTGTCGAACCCGGACGGCAGCCCCGATAACGCCGCCTATTTCTGGCTCACCGGCGGCCTCTCGTCCTTTCTCGACAACGCCCCCACCTACCTGGTCTTCTTCGAACTGGCGGGGGGCAACGCGCAGCAGCTCATGACCACGGGCGCGCTGACCCTGGCGGCGATCTCGGCGGGCTCCGTGTTCATGGGGGCGAACTCCTATATCGGCAACGCCCCCAACTTCATGGTCTACGCCATCGCCCGGGAAGGCGGGGTGAAGATGCCGAGCTTCTTCGGCTACCTGCTCTGGTCGGGGGGCATCCTGGTGCCGGTGTTCCTGCTGGCGACGCTGCTGTTCTTCAGGGGGTGAGTGAACATCCGAGCGACAAAGGCAATAACGACCAAGATGCACAGGATCTCCAGAAATCCTGTGCCTTCTATCTCGATAAAATTTCCGATGTTGATCCGCACAACTCTGCCCTTTCTGACTTTAAGGACAGGGTAGGGATTTCAAATCGCTCACATCATGCCCGAAATCTCGGGTATGATGCAGCTTGCTGGGCCCTGTTAA
>DATHAU010000070.1:0-4904 GCA_035296545.1 Microvirga sp. | reverse complement strand
GATGCCAAACCAGGTGACGGCGTATTGCAGGTGGTTGTTGGGCAGGTTCAAGGGGGTCTGGCCGCCCCGGGGCCAGCCGCCCGGCTGGGGGGTCGCATCGGCGTCGATCAGGAACGGGGCGACGCGTTCGAGCCGATGATGCCGGGCGATGGCCTGCGGGTCGCGGGCGAACCAGAGATTGCGGGCCGGGTCGTCCGCGGGCGTGAAGGCGGTGCGGGCCTCGGGGGCGCGCACGAGGCCAGTGACGGTCGCCTGGCCTTCGGGCCGGCTCCCCGGCCGGGCGGCGGGATCCTTCAGCTCCGTGGGCACGAAGCCCCGGTTGACCATGACCACGGCGCCGCTGTCGAGCCGCAGGGGCGTGACTAGATAATAGCCCTGAACCGGCGCGCCGCGCTGCCCGCCGGGCGCGAGGCCGTAGACCGCCGCCTCCAGGGGGTGCAGGAACGCGCCCGTCACCCGGACCTTCCGGAACTCGTCCTCCTCCGGGCGCCAGGCGCTCCACTGCGCCTCGGGCACGATGGGGCCCGGCTCCCCGTAGGCGCGGGCCTGGATCTGGGCGATCAGCCCTTCCTTCCAGGCCTTGCGCTGGAGCTGCCACGCGCCGAGGCCGACCAGAATGGCGAGCGCCGCGAGGCTTGCAAGGGCAGGGAGGACGAGGGAGCGCCCGCCGTGCAGACTGGCCGACCGGGTCACTTCTGCAGGCGTCCTTCCTCGGCCTTGTGGTGGTATTGCAGGGCGACCATGACCCCCTTGAGGGGGCGCACCATGGCAAGGCTCAGCACTGCGGTCAGGCTGAACCACATGACCAGGTGGACCCAGATCCGCGGCTCGTAGGTGAACTCGACCCAGAGGGCGAGGGCCACCACCACGATGCCCACGATGGACATGACGAAGAAGGCCGGGCCGTCGCCCGCATCCGCGAAGGCCAGGTCGAGGCCGCAGACCTCGCATCGGGGGCGCACCGCCAGGAAGCCCTGGAACATGTGCCCCTTGCCGCAGCGCGGGCAGCGCCCCTTCAGGCCGGTGACGACGGGAGAGGAGGTCGTTTGATCCTGAGCCACGGCAAATCTCCACGAGCTCGCCCCCGGGCGGGGCTGCCCCACAGATGGTGACGCGGGGCCGAAAAGCGAAGGGCGGCCCAGAGAGCCGCCCCGTCAGATCTCAGGCCGTCGGCCGCGCTAGAGCTGTTTCCACTTGCATGGAATCAGCTCTCTTCTTGGATGCACCGCATTTTTGACGGCGAACCGGATCCACTTCGCCGAAAAATGCTCTAGTGGCCCGCCCCGGTTCCGCCGTAGCCCCATACGTAGATGGAGGCGAACAGGAAGAGCCACACCACGTCCACGAAGTGCCAGTACCAGGCGGCGAACTCGAAGCCGAGATGCTGCCGGGGGCTGAAGTCGCCCTGGTAGGCGCGCAGGAGGCACACGGCCAGGAAGATCGTGCCGATGATCACGTGCGCCCCGTGGAAGCCCGTGGCCATGAAGAAGGTGGCCCCGTAGATGTTGCCCTTGAAGCCGAAGCTGGCATGGGCGTACTCGTAGGCCTGCACGCCGGTGAAGATCAGGCCGAGGATCACGGTGAGCCACAGGCCCATCTTGAGGCCCTGCCGGTCGTTCTCCAGGAGCGCATGGTGCGCCCAGGTGACGGTGGTTCCCGAGGTGAGCAGGATCAGGGTGTTGAGCAGGGGCAGGTGCCAGGGGTCGAGGGTCTCGATGCCCTTGGGAGGCCAGACGCCGCCCAGGTTCTCGATGCGGGAATAGAGCTGCGGGTCGTTGGCGTAGAGGGCGGCGTCGAAATAGGCCCAGAACCAGGCGGCGAAGAACATCACCTCGGAGGCGATGAACATCATCATGCCGTAGCGGTGATGGAGCTGGACCACCCGGGTATGCGAGCCGGTATTGGCCTCGCGCACCACGTCGCTCCACCAGCTGATCATGGTGTAGAGGACGCCGATGATGCCCGCGCCGAAGATGAACGGCCCCAGGTGCATCCCGGCGATCTGGATGTCCTTCCACCAGGTGACGAAGCCGGACGCCATCAGGAAGGCGCTGACCGCGCCGATGAGCGGCCACGGGCTCGGTTCGAGGATGTGGTAGTCGTGGTTCTTGGCGTGGGCCTCGGCCATGGGGTGTCGTCTCCGTGCCTCGTTCGTATGCTCGCTTTAAGACGTTTCCGTCCGGCTTGTCACGTCCCTTATTGGGCGATGGGTTTGGTTGATGCGGTCGCCTCCGCCACCGGCTTGCCGCCCCGGGAGGGGAAGTAGGTGTAGGAGAGGGTGATGGAATGGAGACCCCGCACGTCCGCGTCCTCGGCCAGGCGGGGATCCACGTAGAACACCACCGCCGATTCCAGGGTCTCGCCCGGCTGCAGGGTCTGCTCCGTGAAGCAGAAGCATTCGAGCTTGGAGAAATACGCGCCCGCAAGGTCGGGCTGCACGTTGTAGGTGGCGATGCCGGCGCTGGCCCGGTCGCCGGTATTGGTGACCTTGTAGGCCACCGTCGTGGTCTCGCCGAGCTTGACCTTCACCTCGGGCGTCTCGGGGGCGAAGCGCCAGGGCAGCCCGGGCGCGACATTGGCGTCGAAGCGGACGGTGATGGTCCGGTCCACCACGCTCGACCCGTTGCTGGCGCGCACGATGGGGGTGCCGTCGAAGCCCGTCACCCGGCACAGGAGGTCGTAGAGGGGCACCGACGCGTAGGCGAGGCCCACCATGCCCGCGGCGAGGCCGGCGCAGGCCAGGGCCGTGCGGCGCATGGGGCGGGAGGGGTCGGGCGTGGGCGTCATGACAGCCTCATAACGGGCGCTGGACCGCCTGGGGTCCAAGCTTGGCAATGGTGACCACGTAGAAAATCAGCACGAGCGCCCCGAGGGCCACCGCCAGGGCGATGGAACGCTGCCGGCGGCGCTTCTGTTCCTCGGGGGTCAGGCCGGGTCTCGGTTCCATGGCGCTCACCCGAAGACCGGCCTGAAGAAGCCGAAGCCATGCTCCGCCAGCAGGGTGGCGAAGAGCAGGAAGAGGTAGAGGATCGAGAAGCCGAAGAGCTGCTGGGCCGCCCGCATGGCGGGCTCCCCCTGCCGCAGGCGATGGACCTGGACCGCCAGGGCCACCATGCCGAGGCCGCCGACCAGCGCCACGGCCCCGTAGGCGAGCCCGCCGAAGCCGAAGAGCACGGGGCTCAGGCCGAGGGGAGCCAGCAGCAGGGTATAGGCGAGGATCTGGCGGCGGGTGGAGTCCGGGCCGGCCACGTTGGGCATCATGGGAATGCCCGCGCGCTCGTAATCGTCGGATTTCACCAGGGCCAGGGCCCAGAAATGGGGCGGCGTCCAGATGAAGATGATGGAAAACAGGATGAGGCTTTCCCACCCCACGAAGCCGCTCACGGCGGCCTGGGCCACCACGGGAGGCAGAGCGCCCGCGGCGCCGCCGATCACGATGTTCTGCGGCGTGGTGCGCTTGAGCCACATGGAATAGACCACGGCGTAGAAGAAGATCGTGAAGGCGAGCAGGCCCGCGGCGAGCCAGTTGCTGGCCAGCCCGAGCACGATCACCGAGCCGAAGGCCAGGGACAGGCCGAAGGCCAGGGCCTCGCCGGGCTGGATCCGACCGGCCGGGATCGGGCGCTTGCGGGTGCGGGTCATCACCGCGTCGATATCCGCATCCCACCACATGTTCAGGCAGCCGGAGGCGCCGCCGCCCACGGCGATCATCAGGAGGGACACGGCGGCCAGCACCGGGTGAACGCTGGCATGAGCCACCACCATGCCCACCAGGGCGGTGAAGACCACGAGGAACATCACCCGGGGCTTGAGCAGGGCGAAGAAGTCCGACACCTCGCCCTGCGAGTGCCCCGCCGTGGCGAAGCCCCCGGCGCCGGTATCGGTCAAGCTGTTGGGTGCGGTGTTCATGTGCTGTGATCTTTTTCAAACGCACGGGACAAGGCCGGGGCCCGCCCATGGTCAGCTCCTTGCCGGAAGGCTTGGTCGGACCCCAAGCCCTCGGGGAAGGAGCGGGCGGCCGACGCCGCCCGGCTCGTCCGGTCTAGTGGCCCGTGTCGGCGATGCGCGGCAGGGTCTCGAACTGGTGGTAGGGCGGCGGGGAGGACAGGGTCCATTCCAGCGTCGTGGCGCCCTCGCCCCAGGGATTGCCGGCCGCCTTCTCCTTGCGCAGGAAGGCGATGACCACCCCGTACATGAAGACGAAGAGGCCGGCGAAGAACAGGTAGGCGCCGATGGACGACACCAGGTTCCAGCCCGCGAAGGCGTCCGGGTAATCCGCATAGCGGCGCGGCATCCCGGACAGGCCCAGGAAGTGCATGGGGAAGAAGAGCACGTTGGCGCCGATGAAGGCGATCCAGAAATGCACCTGTCCGACCCATTCGGGCATGACGTAGCCGGTGATCTTCGGGAACCAGTAGTAGATGGCGGCGAAGATCACGAACACGGCGCCCAGCGACAGCACGTAATGGAAGTGGGCCACCACGTAGTAGGTGTCGTGCATGTAGCGGTCCACGGGAGCGTTGGCCAGCACTACCCCGGTGACGCCGCCCACCGTGAACAGGAACACGAAGCCGATGGCCCATTGCATGGCCGCCGTGAAGCGGATGGAGCCGCCCCACATGGTGGCGATCCAGGAGAAGACCTTCACGCCCGTGGGCACCGCGATCACCATGGTGGCGAACACGAAATAGGCTTGCGTCTGGAGCGACAGGCCCACCGTGTACATGTGGTGCGCCCACACCACGAAGCCCACCACGCCGATGGCCACCATGGCGTAGGCCATGCCGAGATAGCCGAAGATCGGCTTCTTGGAGAAGGTGGAGATGATGTGGCTGACGATGCCGAAGGCCGGCAGGATCATGATGTACACTTCGGGGTGGCCGAAGAACCAGAACAGGTGCTGG
>DATHAU010000069.1:0-2307 GCA_035296545.1 Microvirga sp. | reverse complement strand
AGCACGGCCACCGTACCGGCCCCAGCCATGGCGGCCGCCCCTTCCTCGTCCGTGTATTCGAGGTGGTCGGCGGACAGCGCCCCGAAATCGGCCGCAAGCTTCGCCCCGTGGAGGTTGGACAATTGGTCGGCATGGAGCTTGACGTCCAGGCCCAGGGCCTTCGCGGCGTGGAAGACGCGGGCGGTCTGCTCGGGCGAGAAGGCGATTCCCTCGCAGAAGGCATCGACCGCATCGGTGAGATTTTCGCCCGCGAGGGCCGGTAGCATCTCGCTGCAAACCCTGTCGATGAAGGCGTCCTTGTCGCCGTTCGCCTCCGGGGGCAGGGCGTGCGCCCCGAGAAAGGTGGTGGTGACGGCGACAGGCCGCTCATGGGCGAGGCGGCGGGCCGCGCGCAAGCTGCGCGCCTCGGTTTCGAGATCGAGGCCGTAGCCCGACTTGATCTCGATCGTGGTGCAGCCCTCGGCGATCAGGTGATCGAGGCGGGGCAGGGCGCTTGATACAAGCTCGCTCTCGCTGGCGGCGCGGGTCGCCTTCACGGTGGACAGGATGCCGCCTCCGGCGCGGGCGATCTCCTCGTAGCTCGCGCCCTTCAGGCGCAGCTCGAATTCATGCGCCCGGTCGCCGCCGTAAACCAGATGGGTGTGGCAGTCCACGAGGCCGGGGGTGATCCACCGGCCCTCGCAATCCGTCCGCTCCGCCGCATCCCACCCGGAGGGCAGGTCATCGGCCCGTCCGGCAAAGGCGATGCGGCCGTCCCTTGCGGCGATTGCGCCGTTCTCGACGAGGCCCAAACCACCGTCATGGCCGGCAAGCGTTGCGAGGCGGGCGTTGAGCCAGACCCTGTCGAAGCGCATGTTCCTGCTCCGGTGAGCTCCCGATAATGTCTATACATAATCGACCGAAATAGATATTGTCCAGACGAATTCGACCGGCCGTGGCGTCCGGGATTTCGCCGGTTCTGCGGCATTCCCGCTCGTCGTTCCGGTCCAACATGAGGGCATCGGCGATGCGCAGGCTCATACTCGATCACGCTCTGCTGCCGGACGGCTGGGCGCGGCAGGTCGGTCTCGATATCAGCGGCGGCGTCATCCGCGCCGTATCTCCCGACGCCTCTCCGGACGGTCGCGAGCGCATCGCCGGGATCGCCCTGCCGGGCCTTCCGAACCTGCACAGCCACACCTTCCAGCGCGGCATGGCGGGCCTTGCCGAAACCCGAGGGCCCGAGGGCGACAGCTTCTGGACCTGGCGGCAGGTGATGTACCGTTTCCTCGGCTCCCTCACGCCCGACGATGTGGAAGCCGTCGCGGCCTTCGCCATGATGGAGATGCTCGAAGGCGGGTTCACCTCCCTGGCCGAGTTCCACTATCTGCACCATGACGCGAGCGGCCGTCCCTACGCGCGAATTGCGGAACTCGCGGAGCGCATCGCTGCTGCGGCCGACGCGACCGGCATGGGGCTGACGCTTCTGCCCGTGTTCTATGCTCAAGGAGGCTTCGGCGGCGCGGCGCCCGCGGAAGGACAGCGGCGCTTCATCAACGATGTGGAGACCTACCTCCGGCTGGTGGAGGATGCGCGCGGCGCCGTGGCGGGTCTCGACGATGCGGTGGTGGGCGTCGCCCCTCACAGCCTGCGCGCGGTGACGCCCGAGAGCCTGGGCGAGGTGGTGGCCCGGGCCGGGACGGGGCCGATCCATCTCCACATCGCCGAGCAGGTGAAGGAGGTCGAGGATTGCCTCGCGTGGTCCGGCCGGCGGCCGGTGGCGTGGCTGCTCGATCATGCTCCCGTGGACCGGCGCTGGTGCCTGATCCACGCCACCCATCTCGATGCGCAGGAGGTTCTGGGGATCGCCGCCAGCGGCGCTGTGGCGGGCCTGTGCCCGATCACCGAGGCCAATCTGGGCGACGGCATTTTCGAAGGGGTCCACTATCTGGCGGCCGGAGGACTGTTCGGGGTCGGGTCCGACTCGAACGTCGAGATCTCCGCGCCCGGGGAACTCAAGCAGTTCGAATACAGCCAGCGCCTGAAGCACCGGGCCCGCAACGTCCTGGCGGCGCGGGAAGGCCGGTCCACAGGGCGCAGCCTCTACGACAACGCCCTTGCCGGCGGAGCCCGCGCCCTCGGCCGCCGCGTCGGAGCCATAGAGCCGGGGCATCGGGCGGATCTCGTGGTGCTCGATGCAGGCCACCCGGACCTCATGGCCGTATCCGGCGACCGCTGGATCGACGCCTATGTGTTCGTGGCGGGAAAAGCCGCCATCGATACGGTTCTCGTCGGGGGCAGGACCCTGGTTCGCGGCGGCCGGCATCT
>DATHAU010000068.1:0-6217 GCA_035296545.1 Microvirga sp. | reverse complement strand
TGGCTCATCCCGCGCCTCGGCGGCTTCCGCCGGCGCCACCCCGGCATCGCCGTGCAGGTGGAGATCTCGCAGCAGATGGCGGACCTCGTGGCCCAGGATTTCGACGTGGCGATCAGAGCCGGCGCCGGGGACTGGCCCGACCTGGAGAAGCATTTTCTCTTCGACAACCTGGTCACCCCGGTGTGCAGCCCGGACCTCATTCGCGGCATGGCGCTTCGCAGGCCCGAGGACCTCCTGCGCCTCCCGCTGATGTCGCCGGACGACCCCTGGTGGCACGAGTGGTTCGCCCTGGCGGGGGTGGAGAACGCCAACCTGAGCAGGCGATCCGACTACTCGCTCGGGGTCCAGCAGTTCGAGGGCATGGCGGCCGTGGCGGGGCAGGGGGTCGCCATCGTCAACATCTCGTTCTTCCGGGACGAGCTGGCGGCGGGCCGCCTGGTCCGGCCCTTCGACGTGATCCTGAAAAGCCGGAGCTACTGGCTCGTCTATCCGCGGGCGCGCCGGCGCTACGCCAAGATCCAGGCCTTCCGCGACTGGCTGCTGAGCGAGGTGGCGGCGGACGCGGAGAAGCCGACGCCGCAGGCGGTCTGCGAGATCACGGCCTGAGGCTATTCGGCGGCCTGGGCCTCCGGGGGCCTCGGCTTCAGGTGCACCAGCATGTTGAGGAGCGCCCGGTCATGGAGCACCACCATGCGCTCCTTGGGGTGGAGCCAGCTCGACGCCTCGTCGATGGTTTCCGCATCCACGAGCTTGGCCTCGGCGAGCGCCCGCTCGGTCTCGATGACGCCGCGCTTGCGGGGAGGGGCGCTCGGCAGCATCTCGCAATGGCGCTCGCGCAGGTTCTCGTCCGCGTAGAGGGCCTTGAGGCAGTCCTCGTCGTCGAAGCCGAAGGCGGCGTTGCGGATCTGAAGCTCGTTGGCGCGGGTGGCGATGGCCGGAGGCCGGCTCTCCTCGGGGGTCATGAGGAGCCCGAGCCGCTTCAGGGCAAGGCCCGCCCCGAGCTGGCCGCTGAGCCAGGACAGGGGGATGGCCAGGAGCAGGCCCAGGATCGTGGGCGACATCCACAGGAAGAGGGAAGTGGCGATCATGAAGGCCGAGATTCCCGCCAGCGCGCCCAGCACCGTATGGGCCCGGTGGCGGCGCACGATGTCCCTGAACGGGATCGAGCCGTCGTCCCGGCGCTGGGGCTGCCAGCCGGTGTCGCGGCCGAGCAGGATCTGGAAGACCGAGCCCGACTGGATCAGCATCAGGATCGGCGCCAGCAGGGCCGACAGGACCATCTCGATCAGGGAGGACAGGACCAGGCGGATTCCCCCGCCCGAGGCCCGGCGGTCCTCCCGGCGCAGGAGCATGAGGATCAGGCCGAAGATCTTGGGCGCCAGCAGGATTCCCATGGTCAGGGCGAACAGCGCCAGCGCGCGCTCGGGATCGAACCGGGGCCAGATGGGATAGAGCCTGAAGTCGCGGGCGAAATATTCCGGCCGGATGTAGGTGGTCTGCAGGACCAACGCGATACCGACGATGAGCTGGAACAGCCAGAAGGGCGAGGCCAGGTAGGACATGATGCCGGTGGCGAAATGCTGCCGGGTCGGCAGCTTCAGGCCCTTGGCCATGACCACGCGCATGTGCTGGAGGTTGCCCTGGCACCAGCGCCGGTCGCGGGCCGAGAGGTCGATGAGGGAGGGCGGGCTCTCCTCGTAGGACCCCTGGAGGTCGGCCAGCATGTAGACGTCCCAGCCTGCGCGCCGCAGCAGGGCCGCCTCGACGAAATCGTGGCTGAGGATGTGCCCGCCGAAGGGGGGCTTGCCCTTCAGGTCCGGCAGGCCGCCCTGTTCGGCGAAGGCCCTGGTGCGGATGATGGCGTTGTGGCCCCAGTAGTTGCCGTCGCGCCCCATCCAGACCGCAAGGCCCATGGCGATGACCGGGCCCGTGACCCGGGCCGCATATTGCTGGAGCCGGGCGAAGAAGGTGTTGCGGTTGATGATCAGCGGCAGGGACTGGATGATGCCGGCGTCCGGGTCGGCCTCCATGGCGGCGGCGAGCCGCACCACGCATTCGCCGGTCATGAGGCTGTCGGCGTCGAGCACCAGCATATGCTCGTAATGGCCGCCCCAGCGGGAGACGAAATCGGCGATGTTGCCGGCCTTGCGGTGGTGGTTCTTGGGCCGGTGGCGGTAGTAGAAGCGGGCGTTCGGGCCCAGGCGCTCCCTCAGGGCGAGGTAGGCCCGCTCCTCGGCGATCCAGGCATCCGGGTTCGTGGTGTCCGACAGGATGAAGAAGTCGAAATGGCCGCCGAGCCCCGTGGCCTGCACCGATTCGTAGATCGCCTCCAGGGCCGCATAGGTCCGCGAGGTCTGCTCGTTGTAGACGGGCATGACGATGGCGGTGCGGTGCTGCAGCGCGGCCGGCATGGGGGGCGCCTGCCGGGGCTGCCTGAGCAGGGTGAGGAAGCCCAGGAGCGCGCTGGTGAAGGCGACGGCGATCCAGGAGAAGTTCACGGTGAACAGCGCCACCAGCACCCACTGGAGCACCGTGGTGCGGCTCACCGACACCACCTGGTACATCTCGTACATGCCGTAGGCGGTCAGGAGCAGGCCGCCTCCGAACACGAACAGCCGCGCCAGCCGGGTCCTGGTGCGGGGGTGATCGGCCAGGGGCTTGCGCTCCTGCGAAGCCGACCAGTGACGCAGGGACTGCGTCGGCATGTCCAGATGCTTCTCCGGCGGCATGACCGCATCGGGCCGCCCGAGGGATGCCACGTTCGAATCGGGACCTATGGTGTCCAACGATACAGCCATGTCTCGCTAATCGGTTTCCCGCCTGCTTCGAGGATGAGACGCATCTCACACGCGTTTTCGTTGCCCGGGTCAAGCTCGAATGCGACCCGAACGGTCTTTCTGTCCGGATACGGCCAGAGTCTCAGGTTCTGGAACGCCCCAGGACCAACCGACAAGACCGGTTTTAGGTCCCCGGGCAGATTCTCGCCCAGCATGTCGCCGGTAAAATCCACCGTGAAGCGCCGCCTGCGCGCCCCGGTTCCCCGCCCCGCCCGGGTCGCGGCCACGGTTGCGAGAGGGGGCCGCTCCGGCGCGTTCCAGCCCCAGTACTGCCGGTAGGCGAAGGCCACCTCCGATCCCGCCGCCATGGGAGCCTTGGGCCGCCAATAGGCCAGGATGTTGTCGTTGATCTCGGCGTCGGTGGGGATTTCCAGGAGCTGGACGCTCCCCGGCCCCCACTGGCCCAGGGGTTCGATCCACAGGCTGGGGCGGCGCTCGAAGCGCTGGTCGTCGTCCTGGAACGCCTCGTAGGCGCGATCCCGCTGGAGCAGGCCGAAGCCGCGGGGCGCGTTGTCCACGAAGGCCGAGATCTGCAGGGTTTCCGGGTTGTGCAGGGGACGCCAGAGCCATTCCCCCTGGCCGTTGAGCATCTGAAGCCCGGTCGACTCGTACACGGCGGGCCGGATGTCCTCGGCGCTGCGGCGGTCGTTGGGCCCGTAGAAATAGGTCGAGCCGATGGCGCCCATGCCCACATGCTCCAGGTTGACCCTGGGGAAGAGCGTGGTCTCCATGTCGACGATGGTCATGCTGCCCGGACGGAAGGTCATCCGGATGGCCCCGGCGGTCGATTCGGAATCGATCACCCCGTGGATCGCGATGGCGTTGCTTCCGACCCCGGGGCGTTCGAGCCAGAAGGCCCGGAAGATCGGGAATTCCTCTCCCTTGGCCTCCGCCGGCTTGAGGGTGAGCGCCCGGGCGATGGCCCCGTAATTCTGGCCCCGGGCAAGGGCGCGGAAGAAGGTGGCGCCCTGAAGGATGGCGAAATCGAACGGCTTGCCGTCGCCCGGCTGGGCGATGAGCCGGAAGCCCGAGAAGCCGATATCGGCCAGGTTGTTCGGCACGTTGATGCGGCCGTAGTCGAACTGGGACGGGTTGTAGCCGATCCGGCGCACCGCGCCGTCCTCGACCACGTAGAGGTCGACGGAATTGTTGAACAGGAAGCCGCGATGGAGCGGCTCCACGGCGATGCCGCGCCCCTCGGCGCTCCAGACGGGGGGCTGAAGCGCCCTGATCGAGATGTACTGGTCGTAGGTCAGGTTCGAGAACGCATCCGGCAGGTCGTTCGGAGCCGGGACGAAGGGCTTGCCGGCCAGTTGCCGGGCCAACTCGGCCACGACGGCCGGGTCGAAGCGCTGGCCGTCGCCCATTTTCGCGGCAATGATGTTCTGGGGCGTCTGGGCCCGAAGGGCGGGCGCAAGGGCGAGGCCGGCAAGCGACACGCCGATAAGGGCGAGCATGTCGCGCCGACGGGGATGGTGAGGCGATGGACCGCCCAGCAGAACCGGCACAGGGATACTCTTGTATGAACGAGGCTCTTCAGCCAGAAAAAGGGAGTGTTCATACATATCGTCAATCATGAGCGTGAAGTAAACGTGGCGGTGACACAAACTTCCTCTTTGCCTTGAGCGGATTGCGGAAATACCCACTCCGGGCTAGCTGCCCTTCAGATCGCCACCGGACCGGACCCGATGACCTTGACCCGACCCCCTGCGACGTCGCCCCGTACCTGCCTTGCCGTGGTGCTCGCGGCCGGAGAAGGCACGCGGATGAGATCGGGCAAGCCCAAGGTGCTGCATCAGGTGGCCGGCCGCTCCATGCTGGGCCATGTGCTGGCGGCGGTGACCGCGGCCGGGGCGACGGCGGCCGTCGCGGTGATCGGGCCGGACCGGGAGGACGTGGCGAAGGAGACCCGGACGATCCTGCCCGGGGCCCGGATCTTCGTGCAGCGGGACAGGCTGGGCACCGCCCATGCGGTGCTGAGCGCCAGGGAGGCCCTGGAGGAGCGGCCCGACGACGTGATCATCGCCTTTGCCGACACCCCCCTGGTGAAGGCGGAGACCTTCGCCACCCTGCGCGCGCCCCTCGCAGAGGGCGCGGCCGTGGTGGGCCTGGGCTTCGAGGCGCGGGATCCCACCGGATACGGCCGCTTCATCACCTCCGGCGACGAGCTTCTGGCGATCCGCGAGCACAAGGACGCGAGCGCGGCCGAGCGGGCGATCACCCTGTGCAACGGCGGCCTCATGGCGATCCGCGGGGACTTGGCCGTCACTCTTCTGAACAAGGTCGAGAACCGCAACGCCCAGGGCGAATACTACCTGACCGACATCGTCGCCATCGCCCGCGATCTCGGCCACAGGACGGCCTTCGCGGTGGTGCCGGAGCAGGAGGTCCACGGGATCAACGACCGGGCCCAGCTCGCCGCCGCCGAGGGGATGATGCAGGACCGCCTGCGCCGGGCGGCCCTGCTGTCCGGCGTCACCCTGGTGGCCCCCGAGACGGTTTTCCTCAGCCATGACACGAGGCTCGGGCGCGACGTGGTGGTGGAGCCCCATGTGGTCTTCGGCCCCGGCGTGACCGTGGAGGAGGGCGCCGTCGTTCACAGCTTCAGCCACCTGGAGGGCGCGCGGATCGCCCCGGGGGCCAGCGTCGGTCCCTTCGCGCGCCTGCGTCCCGGCGCGTCCATCGGCCCGGGGGCCAAGGTGGGCAACTTCGTGGAGATCAAGAACACGCAGCTCGGGGCCGGCGCGAAGGTGAGCCACCTGACCTATCTCGGCGACGCCAGCGTGGGGCCGGAGGCCAATATCGGGGCGGGCACCATCACGTGCAATTACGACGGCTTCAACAAGTACCGGACCGAGATCGGCGAGGGGGCCTTCATCGGGTCCAATTCGTCCCTCGTGGCCCCGGTGTCCATCGGGCGGGGAGCCTATGTGGGGTCCGGATCGGTGATCACCGAGAACGTGCCGGACGACGCCCTGGGCCTCGGGCGGGGCCGCCAGTCCGTGAAGGAGGGCTGGGCCGCAGGGTTTCGCGAGCGGGCAAAGGCCGTTAAGAAGAAATGAACCGTGTCGCATTCGGACACGCAAGTTGATTTGAGCGCCACGAACCTGCTCTGTAGCAGGAGTCCCAAGCTTAGCGATCGCAGAATTCAGGAAGGAATCCTCGGGGCATGTGCGGAATCGTCGGGATCATCGGCAAGACGCCTGTAGCGCCGCAGATCGTGGAGGCCCTCAAGCGCCTCGAATATCGCGGCTACGATTCCGCCGGCGTCGCTACGCTGGAAGGCGGCCGCCTCGACCGCCGCAGGGCCGAGGGAAAGCTTCGCAACCTCGAGGTCAAGCTGTCCCAGGCCCCGCTTTCGGGCGTCATCGGCATCGGGC
>DATHAU010000067.1:0-3707 GCA_035296545.1 Microvirga sp. | reverse complement strand
TCGATGCGGCGGACGACGACGCGGTCGTGCAGCGGACGGAACTTCATGGAATATCCCTTTTTTGACTGATCGCGCGGCCTCCAATGGCCGCGTCCTGGTCTTCAGGCTGTTAGCACTGTCTCACGACGAGTGCTAACGCTGGTCGCGAGATAGGCAAAATCGGACCCTGAGTCAAGACGCCACGGCCGTCGGCTCGTCCGAAATCGACCCTCGGGGAGGTCAGCGCCGGGACGTGAGCGTGGCCGCCGCCACGATGAGGACCCCTCCCCCGAGGGTCGCCCAGGTGGGAATCTCGCTGAAAACCCCGTAGCCGATCAGGGCGGCCCAGATGAGGGCGGTGTATTCCAGGGGCGCGAGGCGGGCCGCCTCCGCCTTGGCGTAGGCCGTCGCCATGAAGATGTGGCCGATGAACCCGAGGACCCCCATGAGCATGAACCAGGCCAGGTGCGTGAGGTTCAGGGGGGTCCAGACCAGGGCCGCGAAGGGGGCGACCAGGAACGCCGGGCCGGTATTCTGAAAGAACACGATGTGCAGGAACTTGTCCCGCTGCGCCCGCTGGCGCAGCAGCACGAGGCTCAGGGCATAGGTGACCGCCGAGAGCAGCGCCGCCGCGACGCCGGTCCAGGACCGGGCCGCCTGGGCCTCCCCCGTCTGCCCGAGAACCACGATCAGGGTGCCGGCAAACCCGATGGCGATGGCCCCCATGATTCGCGCGTCGACCCGCTCCTTGAGCATGAGGAGCCCGAACAGGGCGATGAACATGGGCGAGAGGAACGACAGGACGAGGGTTTCGGCCAGGGGCAGCTGGCCCAGGGCGTAGAAGAAGCTCACCGCCGTGATCACCCCGATCACCGAGCGCATCAGGTTGGCCGTGACGGTCTCGCGGCTCGGCCAGCCGGGGCGAAGCGCCGTCACCACGCCGGTGGCGATCAGGGTGCCGCAGGCAAAGCGCAGGAAGGCGACCTGGAAGGTCGGGTAAAACTCGGCCATCCCCTTGATGACCGCATCCATGATGGACAGCACCGCGATGCCCGCGGCAGCCCGCAGGGCGGGTCCGAATTGCATGATCTCACGTCGATGTGGAAAGCAGGTGTCCGGGATGGAAACCAGCGCCAGGGAAGCCCAGCTCTTACAGGAGTTTCCTGCGGGCTTCACCCCTGCATTTGCGCCGTCGACAGGAAACGGCCCATGGGGGCAAATCCCTAATTTCCGCAACCGTGGCGGAAACAATTGCCGCGCTTGCCGTTATTCTGTGAACAATAATACAGGATGCTTCCATGCGCGCTTGGATCCCTTGCTCAGCAATGCTTCTGGCCCTTCTCGCCCCGGCGGCGGGCCTTGCCCAGCCGGTCCCGATGAACGGGTATTATGACGACAACCCGTACGCCTCCCGGGGCTACGGTTATCCCTATGCGAGAACCCGCGACGGCTACAGCCCGAACTACGCGCTCGCCCGGTCGCCGGTGCGGGTCAACCAGGTCGATCCCATGACGGGCTATCCCTATGAGGCGCGCCCGGCCCGGCGCTCCTCGGGCATGGCGTTGGCATCCCTGCCGCAGGAATACGAGGGCGGCTCCGGCTACGACGACAGCATCGACTACGCCATCGCGCCGCAGTTCCAGCGCCAGCTCGTCGCCTATCGCGGCGGGGAGCGGCCGGGCACGATCATCGTCGATACCCCCAACAAGTTTCTCTACCTGGTTCAGGAGGGCGGCCGCGCGATCCGCTACGGCATCGGCGTGGGACGGCCGGGCTTCGAATGGGCCGGCCGCAAGACCGTGAGCATGAAGCGGGAATGGCCCGACTGGCGTCCGCCCGCCGAAATGCTACGCCGCCGCCCCGATCTGCCGCGCTACATGGAAGGCGGGCCCGACAATCCGCTGGGCGCCCGCGCCCTCTATCTCGGCTCGTCGCTCTACCGCATCCACGGCACCAACGAGCCGCACACCATCGGCCAGGCGGTGTCCTCCGGCTGCATCCGCATGCTCAACAACGACGTGATCGACCTCTACAGCCGGGTGCGGGTGGGCGCGCCGGTGATCGTGATCTGATCCAAACGTCACTCGCCACAGAAAAACGCCCGCCTGCCGGCGGGCGTTCTCGTTTCATGGAAGAGGCCCGTCAGGCCCAGTCGCCGCCGTCGCCCGCGTCGCCGCTGCAATCGGCAAAGCCGTCCGCCTGGTCGTTCTGGTCGTTTCCGTAGAGCGAGTCGGTGATGCCCGCGTGGCTCGCATCGCCCCCAGCGGCTCCCGCGTCGGCCCCGCCGAGATCGGCGGCCGCGGCTGCGCCGCCCGCCGCGGCGGGCTCATTTCCGCCGAAGGCGCTCGACAGGGCGTTGGCGATCATCATGCCGCCGGCGACGCCCGCCGCCGTGGTCAGCGCCGTCGCGAGGAAGCCTCCTCCGCCCCGCGGCTGCATCATGCCGCCCCCGCCCCAGGGACCGGGCTGGCCGCCCATCATGCCCCCTTGAGGCGCGCCGTAGGGCTGCTGCATCGGCTGCGCGCCGCCCCAGGGCGAGGCCTGGCGCGCATGCGGGGCGTTGTAGGAGGGGCCCGGCGCGCGGGAGCCGCCGCCGAAGATGCTCGACAGGAATCCGCCGGGCTGCGGCTGGTGGTGAAGGCGGTCGAGCTCCCCGCGCAGCTGCTCGTTCTCGGCCTGGAGCCGGGCAAGCGCCTGTTCCTGAACGTAGACCGCCTGGGCCATGGCATAGGGCGCATAGGGCTGCTGGCGCAGCTTGTCGGCGATGAAGCGCTCGGCCTCCGGATCGCGCGGCTGGTTCGCCACCTGCTCCAGGCGTCGGAAGATGTCGCTGATGACCTGGCGTTCCTGATCGTTCATGGCAAGCCTCCTTGGGGCACGGAAAGGTTGGAGTTCATGTAAGCGCGGCTTCGCCGTTTGTCAGGGGCGCAGGAGGCCGAGCCGCCGCATATTCCTCACCGCCTGCGGGGCGATCCTTTCGAGATCCGGGAGGCCTCGCCATTCCGCCCCGTGCACCTCCGCCGGATCCGGCCGGACCTCAACGTGCTCCCTGGCCCTGACCGCGAAGCGGATGTCGTGATGCCAATGCTCGGGCTCGCCCCGCTCGGGACGGGCGGGAATGCGATGGCTGTCGATGTCCACCGGCAGGCCGGAGCCCCGGTGCCAGGGATCGATGGCCAGGCCGCTCATGCCCGTCTCCTCCTCGGCCTCCCTGAGAGCCGAAGCAGCCAGTTCATCCGGCGGCTCGTAATGCCCGCCGGGCTGGAGCCAGCGCCCGAGGGCGCGGTGATGGATCAGGAGCGTCCTTCGCCCCTCCCGGTCGAGGACGAGGGCCGAGGTGGTCACATGGCCGGGGAAGGTCCCGCGGGAATGGATGTCGTCGCCCCTGTCGATCTGGCGCCGGAGGAGCGCGTGCTCGCCTTCGGGCACATGGAATTCCTGCGCATAGCGGTCGAGGAGCAGCCGCACCTGCCGCCGGAAGGCCGCCGGATCGAAGGTCATGAACGCCCCCTGTCCTAGTCCTTCATGTATTGCGCGAAGGCGTCCTTGTAGTCCGGGTGCCAGCGCGAGAGGGGCGGACGGTTCTCGGTGATGTCCTCGGCGGCCCAGCGGATGCGCTTGCGGTCCATCTCCCGGGTGGTCTCGTTGTCCGGGCACAGGACATAGAAATCGCCCCGCTCCATGGCGGAGAGGAGGAAGTCGATCACCTGCTCGGGAGCCCAGGCCCC
>DATHAU010000066.1:0-1560 GCA_035296545.1 Microvirga sp. | reverse complement strand
CAAGCTCCATGCCGACCAATTGTCCAACCTCCACGGGGCGAAGCTTGCGGCCGATTTCGGGGCGCTGTCCGCCGACCACCTCGAATACACGGACGAGGAAGGGGCGGCCGCCATGGCTGGGGCCGGTACGGTGGCCGTGCTGCTGCCGGGCGCGTTCTACATGCTGCGCGAGACGAAAGTGCCCCCCATAGCGGCCTTCCGCCAGCACGGCGCCTGCATGGCGCTCGCCACCGACTGCAATCCCGGCACCTCCCCGCTGACCTCGCTCCTGCTCGTCATGAACATGGGCGCGACCCTGTTCCGCATGAATGTGGAGGAATGCATCGCCGGCGTCACCCGCGAGGCCGCCCGCGCCCTCGGGCGGCTTCCTGAGATCGGCACCCTTGAGCCCGGCAAGTCCTGCGATCTCGCCATCTGGAACATCGAGCGCCCGGCGGAGCTCGTCTACCGCATCGGCTTCAATCCGCTGCACGCCCGCATCTGGAGGGGACAGTGACCCATACCGTTATGCTCATCCCCGGCTCCGTCACTCTAGCCGAATGGCGCAGCGTCTATTTCGGCGCCGCCGTGTCGTTCGACCGCGACTGCCGCCCCCTTGTGGAGGCCGGAGCCCGGACCATCGAGGCCATCGTGGCCAAGGGCGATCCGGTCTATGGCATCAACACCGGCTTCGGAAAGCTGGCGAGCGTGCGCATCGGCTCATCGGACCTCGCGACGCTCCAGCGCAACATCGTCCTGTCCCATGCGGCCGGCGTCGGCGATCCCCTGCCGATTCCGGTCGTGCGGCTGGTGATGGCCCTCAAGCTCGCAAGCCTCGCGCAGGGCGCATCGGGCGTGCAGTGGTCCACCGTCGAGCATCTGGCCGCCTGCCTCGACGCGGGCCTCACTCCGGTGATCCCCGGCCAGGGCTCCGTGGGAGCCTCGGGCGATCTGGCTCCCCTGGCCCACATGGCCGCGGCCCTCATGGGCGTGGGCGAATTCTTCGTGGGTAGTGTGCGGATTCCCGCCGAAGAGGCGCTTGCGGGAGCCGGCCTCTCGCCGCTCTCCCTCGGCCCAAAGGAAGGGCTTGCCCTCCTCAACGGGACGCAGGTCTCGACCGCCCTGGCCCTGGCGGGGCTCTTCGAGGCCGAGCGCGTCTTCCGGGCCGCTCTCGTCACAGGGGCGCTTGCCACCGACGCCGCCAAGGGATCGGACGGGCCGTTCGACCCGCGCATCCAGACGCTGCGGCGTCACCGCGGCCAGATCGAGGTGGCCGCCGCCTTGCGCGCTCTGATGCAGGGCAGCGCCATCCGGGCCTCGCATCTCGTCAACGACGAGCGGGTGCAGGATCCCTATTGCCTGCGCTGCCAGCCGCAGGTGATGGGCGCGGTGCTCGACCTGCTGCGTCAGGCGAGCGTGACGCTGGCCACCGAGGCCAACGGCGTGTCCGACAACCCGCTGGTGTTCTCGGAGACCGGAGAGGTGGTGTCCGGCGGCAACTTCCACGCCGAGCCGGTGGCGTTCGCCGCCGACATGATCGCCATGGCCCTGTGCGAGATCGGGTCCCTGGCGGAGCGGCGC
>DATHAU010000065.1:0-2105 GCA_035296545.1 Microvirga sp. | reverse complement strand
TCGAACAGGAGCAGCCGATGTTCTTCCGTCAGCGGCAGATGGCTTATCATGCCAAGCCCGAGAAGCCCGATCCCACCTTCGCCAAGATGCTGCAGGAGCCCCTCGGCGGGCAATGGGGCGAGATCAGCGTGATGATGACCTACCTGTTCCAGGGCTGGAGCTGCCGGGGTCCGCAGAAGTACCGGGACATGCTCCTCGACATCGGCACGGAGGAGATCGGCCACGTGGAGATGCTGGCCACGATGATCGCCCGGCTGCTCGAAACCTCGCCGGTGGAAACCCAGGAGGACGCGGCCCAGAACTCCCTGGTCGGCGCCATCATGGGCGGCGCCCGCATCGAGGACGCGATCCTGGCGGGCATGAACCCGCAGCACGTGATCGTGGCCGGCTCCGGTCCCCGTCCGGTGGACAGCGCGGGCAATCTCTGGAACGCCGGCTTCATGACCGCGAGCGGCAATCTGCTCGCCGATTTCCGCTTCAACCTGACGGCGGAGAGCCAGGGGCGCCTCCAGGTCTGCCGCCTCTACAACATGACCAACGACACCGGCGTGCGGGACATGCTGTCCTTCCTCATCGCCCGCGACACCATGCACCAGAACCAGTGGATCGCCGCCATCCGCGAGCTGGAGGAGGATGGCCTGGAATCGACGCCCTGCCCGTCGAACTTCCCGCAGGAGCTGGAAAAGAGCGAGGTCGCCTACCAGTTCCTCAACCATTCCGAGGGCACGGAAAGCGATCAGGGCCGCTGGGCCGAGGGGCCGTCCCCGGACGGCAAGGGCCGGTTCTCCTACGTGGATCGCCCGCCGGCCTATACGGAGGACGAGGGCAAGCTGAACCCCGTCGATCCGCGCACCTACGGCACGCCCCCGATGCCGGTGCCGCCCGCGGCGGCGGAGTGATATCGCCTCTTACGCCATCATCCCCGGGCTCGTCCCGGGGATTGACGTTTCCAGCACCCTCTCGGTCGCCCCAGGCTCTCGTTTGGCTTGCCCTCGGCCGACGGTCTCGGTGGCGACGCCTGGCTTCGGTTACCCCAAGGCCTCCACGAAGCTGTCCAGCACCGTCTTGCGTCCCGCCTTGTCGAACTCGACCGTAAGCTTGTTGCCGTCCACCGCCTGGATGGTGCCGGGGCCGAACTTGGTGTGCAGGACGCGTCCGCCCGCCGCAAAGCCCGAGCCGCCGGTGGACTTCGCCACGAGCTCGCCATCGATGGTCATGGGACCGCGCCGGTCGCCGGAGCGTCCGCCGGAAGAGGCGCCATCCCCTGTGCTGGCGCGGTGCGCCTGGGCGCGCTGCCAGCCGGGGGTCTGGTAGGAGGAGCCGCTGAACGGCTGCATCCGGTCGAAGCGCGAGCCGCCGTAGCCGCCCCCATAGGAGAAGTTCGCGGGGGCCTCCACGATCTCCACGTCGGTTTCCGGCAGATCGTCGACGAAGCGGCTGGGAACCGTCGAGTTCCACAGGCCGTGGATGCGCCGGTTGGAGGCGAAGAAGATCTTGGCCCGGCGCCGGGCGCGGGTCAGGCCCACATGGGCGAGGCGGCGCTCCTCCTCCAGTCCCGCGCGGCCGCTCTCGTCGAGCGCGCGCTGATTCGGAAACAGCCCTTCCTCCCAGCCCGGCAGGAACACCGTGTCGAATTCCAGCCCCTTGGCGGCGTGGAGCGTCATCAGGCTCACCCGCTCGGTGGTGTCGGATTCGTTGGCCTCCATCACCAGGGAGACGTGTTCGAGGAAGCTTTGCAGGTCAGGGAATTCCTCCATGGAGCGCACCAGCTCCTTGAGGTTTTCCAGGCGGCCCGCCGCGTCCGCCGATTTGTCCTTCTGCCACATGTCCGTGTAGCCGGATTCCTCCAGCACCGTCTGGGCCACCTCCGACTGGGACAGGGTCTGCGACAGCTTCGCCCAGCGGCCGAAGGAGATGAGCAGGTCGCGCAAGGTGGCGCGGGGCTTGGGCTTCAGCTCGTCGGTCTCGACGATGAAGCGGGCAGCCTCCAGGAGGGGCACGCGGGCGGCGCGGGCGTGGTTGTGCAGCACCTGGATCGTGGCGTCGCCCAGGCCCCGCTTGGGCACGTTGACGATGCGCTCGAAGGCGAGATCGTCCGCGGGCTG
>DATHAU010000064.1:0-1536 GCA_035296545.1 Microvirga sp. | reverse complement strand
TTGTCGATGGTGGGATCGAGCAGCTTGTTGTTGGTCGGCAAAGCAACGATGAGCGTGTAAGGAATGACGGCCACCAGGAGCAACCCGCCGACCAGCCACCATACGCTAGCGCCCATCATCCAGGCGGCAAGCGCGCTTAGGAATCCGACCGCCGCCAGTAACGGCTGCACCACGGCGGCCCTCTTGTAGCTGGGCCGCCACTCCGTCAGGGCCGCGGCTGTGTCGATCTGCTCTCGGGCCGGTTGCTCCGCCAGGTCGATATAGATCGCGGCGCCGGCGAACAACCCCGCCGCCAAGGTGGCAAGTATTTCTAGCAACATACGCGCAAGCACTTCCTCTCTTCGTCACCGCATGATCACAAGGTGGCTGCCACGGCGACCGCCACGAACGACGCCGTCGCGAACATCGAGCGGCCGAGATGCCCGCGAAACCAACGGGCGCGCATCTCGTAGATCGCTTTCGCCTCCGCGGGCGGCGTTGCGACGATGCGCCTCTGGAGCGGCACGAGGATCATGATCGACGTGGCGAGAGTCGCGACGAAGCCTGCGGCGCCCACCAGCGCGAGCACGCGCGCCGAGCCGTCGGAGGCGAGGGCGAACCCGGCTGCCGAGGCGATCGCCGCGACCAGCAAGGCGGGTTGCACCTTATCCGTCCGGCGGAGCGTCTCCCCGAAGTCGTCGATGAACTTCTGGGCCGGCATCCGCCGCCAGATCGGCACGCGAGACCACGCGAAGGTCGCGGCGCCGCCGGCGAACAGTCCGCCCGCGATCAGCATGAGACTTGCCCAAGCACTCATCTCTCGTCTCCTCTTGGTCCGTCACAGGTACGCGCGTCAGACGACGCGCACGACCTCGTAGAGGGCCGGGTGGTTGGGAGGCGTGACCTCCGCCATCGCCCGGAACTCGGGACTTGTGACAGCCGCCTGGAAGTCCTGCGGGGACGCCCACTCGGCGACGTTCACGAAGCGGAACCTCGGATCCGGCGACACCGCGCGGTGAAGCCGGGATCCGACGAAGCCGCGTTGGGACCGCATGTAGTCGGCTGCCTTGCCCCAGCCTTCCAGGAACCGATCGTCGCCCACCTCTTCCGGCACCTCGAAGGGATTGATGAGGACGAAACTCGACATCTCGCTTTGCTCCTTCCTCTCTGCGGCGGTACTCACCGCCCCGCCACCTCTACTCCGGCCGCTTCTCTCCGTACCGCGCTGTAGCGTCCCTTCTCCACCTCCTTCGCTCTTCCGGATGAAGCCGTCTTCTCGTTCTGGTTACCAGTCTGCGTCCCGACGTGGCGAAGCACCACGTGCACCTCCCACGCACTACACACGCACTTCGTCCTCGTGGAGCGCTCTGATCACTCGCGCCGTCTGCTACCATGCCTCGTACTTGTAGAAGGACCCGTAGGTTCGTGACCAAGGACGGACGCGCGAGGTGACTCGAGGCCAGGACACCCCGTTCGGCATGCACCTGAGGCGGTTGCGGGAAGCCGCGGGTCTAACGCAGGAGGAGCTGGCCCAGAAGGCTGGCTTGACGGCCCGAG
>DATHAU010000063.1:0-11824 GCA_035296545.1 Microvirga sp. | reverse complement strand
GCGTGCATGAACAGGGCCGCCCTGACCAGGCGGTCGGGGCCGAGATCGTCTCCCGCGTCAAAATTCATGAGGTCCGCCAAGCGGTTGCGGGCGCGGTTGATGCGGCTCTTGATGGTGCCGATATTGGTGCCGCAGATCTGGGCGGCCTCTTCATAGGTGAGGCCCTCGGCGGTCACCAGCAGAAGCGCCTCGCGCTGGTCCAGGGGCAGCTTGCCCAGGGCCTTGAGCATGTCGGCGAAATCCAGGCGCGCGCCCTGGCTCGGCATGACGGCGACCTTCTCGGCCCAGGCGCCTTCCGGGTCCTCGACCTCGCGCTTGCGCCTGCGGGCCTGGGTCAGGAAATCGTTGCGCAGGATGGTGAAGAGCCAGGCCTGCATGCTGGTGCCGGGCTGGAACTTGTCGAGGTTGTCGAGGCCTTTGAGCAATGCGCCCTGCACGAGATCGTCCGCCCGGTCCACGCTGCCCGACAGGGAAATGGCGAAAGCGCGCAGATGCGGGATCGCGGCCAGCATCTGCTGGCTCAGAGAAGTCTCGCCTGCCACAATGGATCCTTTCGGTGCACCCCGAAAGGAAACCTTGCTTGGCGGATCGGTGCATTAACCTAGGTGAAGCTCAGCGGCCTTTCGTGAAGCCGGGCCCTCCCACGGGAGGAGCGGGAGCAGAGCAGGCTGCTCCTTGAGCATGGTGCATCTCCCTGTCGGAGACGCCCCTCGACGGCAGGAGAACGGCCCTGGACGGGAGCTCCAAGGGGCCTCCGTACAATCGCCGGAAGCATGATCTATGGTCAAGTTTCACATGGGTGAATGAGGCTTCCCCAGAGGTAGGATACGAAGGTCGGGTTGGTGGATATGTCTCCTGTCCGCCCGGTCGAGAGCTCTGCCAGCCTCCTCTGGCAAGGCTCCTCTTGTGAGTTAAGGCAGGAAAGCGGACATGATGGCTCAGCCGTGCTGCATGATCGTGGAAGATCAGGCGCTGATCGGGATGTCGTTGGAAGCGTCCCTGGAAGAGGCGGGCTTCGAGGTGGCAGGCCCCTTCATGAGCAATGCGCAGGCTCTGAGGTGGCTGCAGAACGCCGCTCCGGACCTTGCGGTGCTGGACGTCATGCTCAAGGACGGCACCTCCCTGCGGATTGCCCGTGAGCTGAAAAGCCGGGGCGTTCCCTTCGTGATCTATTCGGGCCTGCCCCCCGACGCGGACCGTCCCCCGGAGCTGCAGGATGTGCCATGGCTGGAGAAGCCGGCTCGCCGCGAGACCCTGGTGACCATGCTCGAGAACCTCGTGGAACCCAAGGCCGGCTTCGCCCTGACAACGGGGCCCGAGGAGCTGCCGCGTCTGGCCTGAACCGGGGAGAATTTCCCTTGCGGGGATTTGTTCCATCGGTAAGACAAAAGCGGAACATCCACGGCCTCCAAGCCGTTGTCAGACAAACCAAAGTCCTGGAGGGACGCCATGAGTTTGTCTGTCAAGACCATGATGGCCGCGGCGCTGGCCTTCGGGGGCGCCATGGTCCTTCAGCCTGAGCCTGCCTCGGCGCAGCAGGGCTATCACCTCTATCGCAACGGCGTTCGGGTCACCGGGCCTGCGTATGTGCCCTACCGCCAGGGCTTCCGCGCGACATACGGCGGGACCCGCTACGGCTACGGCAGGGGTTACGGCTACCGGCCCGCCTATTACGGCCCGGGCTATGGTTACGGCTATCGTCCCGCCTATTACGGCAGCCGCTACTACGGCGGCTATTACCCTTATCGCTCCTATCGCCGGGGCTACAACGGCGGCGCCGTTGCGGCGGGCCTGATCGGCGGCCTGGCCCTGGGCGCCATCGCCAGCGCCGTCACCAGCCCCTATTACTACACTCCCGCCCGGACCTGTTACGTGGAGCGCCGCCGGTTCGTGAACCGGTACGGGCGGGTCGGCGTTCGCCGGGTGCAGACCTGCTACTAGGGCGGCCCCGCCGCCGCAGCATCGAAAAAGCCCCGCCGATCCTGCGGGGCTTTTTCACATCCGCAGGGCCGTCCCCGGGCCCTGAACGGAATGGGATTCCAAACCATCGCTTTTTGCTCTAGAGCCCTGCGGAGCTGATCTCCTATCCTGCGGATCCCCCATGACCATCCGTTTCCATCGCGGCGACCTGCCCGCGGATTACCGGCCCGGCCCGGCCATCGCGGTCGACACGGAGACCCTGGGCCTCAACCCCCACCGGGACCGGCTCTGCGTGGTGCAGATCTCCAGGGGCGACGGCGACGCCGACGTGGTGCAGATCCTCAAGGACGGCTCCCCGCCCGACACCCTGATCCGGGTGCTGTCCGACGAGAGCGTGCTCAAGATCTTCCACTATGCCCGCTTCGATCTGGCGGTGCTCTTCCATGCCTTCGGGGTCATGCCGCGTCCGGTCTATTGCACCAAGATCGCCTCGCGGCTCGTGCGCACCTATACCGACCGGCACGGACTGAAGGACCTGCTGCGGGAGCTTCTCGCGGTGGAGATTTCCAAGCAGCAGCAATCTTCGGACTGGGGCGCGGACGCGCTCACCCAGGCCCAGATCGACTACGCCGCCTCGGACGTGCTCCACCTGCACGCCCTCAAGGAGAGGCTCGACCGGATGCTGGAGCGGGAGAACCGGCTCGGCATCGCCCAGCAATGCTTCGCCTTCCTGCCCGCCCGGGCGCAGCTCGATCTCCTGGGCTGGCCGGAGACGGACATCTTCGCCCATTCTTGACGGGCCCTTAAACTTTTCCGCACAAATCTTATTTTCCGTCATAACATCGCCACGGCCGTCGGGCATGTGGCGCCCTTCTCCAGGGCAAGACGGCGGGGGTTTTTGAAAAGTGGTGGGAATTCAAGGCGTTGCGATGCATGGGGGCCCGGCCTCGGAGCCGGCCGCGCGGTCGCGCGCCTTCAACAAGGCGCGCCGTCACTCCCGCTGGGTGCGCTTCGCCAAGGTGGCGATCCCCCTGGGGGCGGCGGTGGCCATGGTCCTGATCGGGCTGTTCGCCTACTTCAACCCCTTCCGCAAGGTCGAGGGGCTGAGCGTGGGCTCCGTGGCCATCAACGGCACCAACGTCACCATGGAAAGCCCCAAGCTCACCGGCTTCAAGAACGACAACCGCCCCTATGAGGTGACCGCGAGCGCCGCCACCCAGAACGTGCGCAAGCCCAATCTCGTGGAATTGAAGGACTTGAGGGCCCGCATCGTCACCGACGACAGGGGCGGCACCGCATGGCTCGAGGCCTCGGTGGGCATTCTCGACACCCAGAAGGAGCAGATGAACCTGCGCCAGGATGTCCGGGTCCGGACGAATTCGGGCCAGGAGGCGCAGCTCCGCTCGGCTTTCGTGGACTTCAAGGCCGGCACCGTGGTGTCCGACGAGCCCGTCACGGTGAATATCGGCAACGGGGTGATCACCGCCACGGGCCTCAAGGTGGCCGACAACGGCAAGGTCTTCCAGTTCAAGGGCCGGGTCAGCTCCACCTTCGCGCCTTCGGGCGGCAACCCGCCCTCTCCAGCTCCTGCCGCCGCGAGCCCTGCGGCTCCTGCGGCGCAACCGACAAGTGTCCGTCCATGATGAGCCTCAGACATGTCGCGCTGGCCGGCGCGGTTCTCCTTTCGGTCTCCGGGCAAACCGCCTCGGCCCAGGTGGGCAGCAAGGAGCGCGCCGTCGGCTTCGGCAATTTCGGCGCCAGCAAGGAGCCGATCAAGATCGACGCCGACAAGCTCGACGTGTTCGACAAGGAGGGCCGGGCGGTCTTCTCCGGCAACGTGGTCGCGGTCCAGGGCGACAGCACCATGAACTGCACGGTCATGACGGTGTTCTACGAGCAGCGGAACCAGGGCCAGAACGGCGCGCAAGCGGCCGCCGCGCCGGGGCCGGGGGGCGCCGACGACAGCGCGATCAAGAAGATCGACTGCAAGGGACCCGTCACCATCGTGTCCAAGACCCAGGTGGCCACGGGCAACAACGCCAGCTTCGACCGGGTCGGCAACAAGATCTACCTGACGGGCAACGCCGCCCTGAGCGACGGGCCGAACGTGACCCGGGGCGAGCGGGTCATCTACGACATCAACACGGGCGTGGCCAATATCGAGACCGCCCCGGGAGGACGCGTGAAGGCGCTGTTCGTGCCGGGCAGCGGTCCGGCCGAAGCGGCGGGCGCGGCCAAGCCGAAGCCGCAACCCCAGAAGCCGGCGACGAACTGAGGCGGGCTTGCCCGCTTTCCCTGACCGCTCCCATTCAGCGATTGTCCTTGTGAAGCCCCTATCCAACCGTTCGCCCGCTGCGCCCGCCGACGCCGCCCTTCTGGAGATGAATCCGGCCGGGGCGAGCCCGCATACCATGGGCCGGGGCGAGGATGAGGCCGCCTTCGGCGGGCCGGGCATCCTGGCGGTCAAGGGCCTGCAGAAGAGCTATCGCAGCCGCACCGTGGTGCACGAGGCGGGCCTGAACGTCCGCGCCGGCGAGGCGGTCGGCCTGCTGGGACCCAACGGCGCGGGCAAGACCACGATCTTCTACATGATCACCGGCCTCGTCTCGGCGGATCGCGGCGTCATCAGCCTGGACGGGCACGACGTGACCGGCCTGCCCATGTATCGCCGCGCCCGGCTCGGCATCGGCTATCTTCCGCAGGAGGCTTCCATCTTCCGGGGCCTCAACGTGGAGGACAACATCCGCGCCGTGCTCGAAATCGTCGAGCCGAGCCGCAAGGAGCGCGAGCGCAAGCTCGACGCCCTTCTCGACGAGTTCAACATCGCGCGCCTGCGCAAGTCGCCCTCCATCGCCCTCTCGGGCGGCGAGCGGCGGCGCTGCGAGATCGCCCGGGCCCTGGCGGGCGAGCCCACCTTCATGCTCCTCGACGAGCCCTTCGCGGGCATCGACCCGATCGCGGTGGGCGACATCCAGAACCTGGTCAGGCACCTGACCCGCCGCGGCATCGGGGTTCTGATCACGGACCACAACGTGCGCGAGACGCTGGGCCTCATCGACCGGGCCTACATCATCCATTCGGGCCGCGTCCTGACCGAGGGCAGGCCGGACGCCATCGTGGCCAACGAGGAGGTGCGCCGCCTCTACCTCGGCGAGGATTTCCGTCTCTGAGAGGGCAGGCCGCCTTTTGACGATGGCCGGGCGTCGCCGTAGATTGAGGAGGCATGCAAGAAGCGTGCCGAGGATTCTCCGGATGGGGCCATGAGGCGGCCATGAGTTCGATGCAACGGCTTGAGCTGCGCCAGGGCCAGTCCCTGACCATGACGCCCCAGCTCGTGCAATCCATCAAGCTGCTCCAGCTCTCCCACCTGGAGCTCTCGGCCTATGTGGAGGCGGAGCTTGAGCGCAACCCGCTTCTGCACGAGGGCGAAGCCGCGGCCGACGCGCCCTCCCCGACCCTGGCGGATTTTCTCCAGGCGAAGCGCAGGAGCGAGGGGGCAGGCCCGCGGCCCATTCCCGGCCCGGCTCCGCTTTGGGCCGAGGCCGCCTCGGGCGGGCAGGCCGCCCCCTCCGGCCATGCGGAGCTGAGGCCCGACCTGGAGGACACCCTCGCCCGCGCGGCGAGTTTGACCGAGCATCTCGAGAACCAGCTGGAGCTTGCCACCGCCGATCCCCGCCTGCGGGAGATCGGCCGGCATCTCATCCACACCCTGGACGAGGCCGGATACCTGAGGGAGGACCCAGGGGAGATCGCGGGGGCGCTTGCCGCCGGCGCCGGCGAGGTCGAAGCCGCCCTCCGGCTGATCCAGACCTTCGAGCCGCCCGGCGTGGGCGCGCGCAGCCTGGAGGAATGCCTGGCGATTCAGCTGCGGGAGCGCGACCGGCTCGACCCGGCCATGGGGATCCTGCTCGCCCATCTCCCCCTCGCGGCCAGGCAGGATTTCGCCGCCTTGCGGCGCCTGTGCGGGGTCGACCGGGAGGATCTGGCCCACATGCTGGCCGAGATCCGCCGCCTGGAGCCCAAGCCCGGCCTTGCCTTCACCCCGGCCCGCATCGACCTTCTCGTGCCCGACGTGCTGGTGCGGCCCCTGCCCGAGGGCGGCTTCAGGGTCGAGCTCAATCCGGACACCCTGCCCCGCATCCTGCTCAACCGGTCCTATTACGCCCAGGTGGCGAAGCTGGTGCGAGAGGACGAGGACAAGTCCTTCCTGTCGGAATGCCTCCAGAGCGCCAGCTGGCTGACCCGCAGCCTGGACCAGCGGGCCAGGACCATCCTGCGGGTCGCTACCGAGATCGTCCGGCAGCAGGAGGGGTTCTTCCGCAGCGGCGTCGCCGCCCTGCGTCCGCTCACCCTGAAAAGCGTGGCCGAGGCCATCGGGATGCACGAATCCACGATCTCCCGGGTGGCGGCCAACAAGGCCATCGGGGCTGCCGGCGGCGCCTTCCCCATGAAGTATTTCTTCAACGCCGCCACCGGGGAGGGCGGGCATTCGTCCAAGGCGGTCCGTCACCGGATCGGGCAGCTCATCAGGGCCGAAACCTTGGGCGATGTGCTCTCCGATGAGGCAATTGCCCAGAAATTGAAGGCCGAAGGGGTCGAGGTCGCCCGCCGCACGGTCGCCAAGTACCGGGAGGCCCTGCGCATCCCCTCCTCGGCGGACCGGCGGCGGAGGGGCCGCCCGCCGGCGCCGTGAATCTGCGCCGCAACACTTGTTTTACCCGCGGCGAGGATCATGATCTGACGGGCGTCTCCCAAAAAAGGTCGACCTTGCGGAGAGAACGCGAAACGGGAGGGTGGCATGACCTTGAGGGTATCCGGCAAGAATCTCGATATCGGCGAGGCCCTCAGGTCCCAGGTTCTCGACCGCATGGCCGGCGCCCTGTCGAAATACTTCGACGGCGGCTATTCCGGCCATGTGACCGTCGCCCGGGACGGGGCGGGCTTCAGGACCGATTGCGTGCTCCACCTGACCTCCGGCATGACGCTGGAAGCCTCCGGCGCCGCCCATGACGCCTACGGCAGCTTCGATCAGACCGCCCAGCGGATCGAGAAACGCCTGCGCCGCTACAAGCAGCGGCTGAAAAGCCATGCAAACGACATCAATGGGCGCGATGTCACCGTCAGAGCCCCTTACGCGGTGTTCGAAGCGCCCACGGACGAGGCCGTCGAGGAGGAGGAGGGCTACCATCCGGTGGTGATCGCCGAGACCACGAAGCCGCTCCATCGCCTTGCGGTCAGCGACGCCGTGATGCAGCTCGATCTGACCGGAGCCCCGGCTCTCGTGTTCGTGCACGCTAGCACTGGACGCGTGAACGTCGTATATCGCCGCGGCGACGGAGCGATCGGTTGGGTCGATCCGCCGCCCGCCCAACCTTGAGGGGACCATCCTCTCCTGGTCCGATTTTTGCTTTGCCTGGAACGGTGCAAGGCCGTATCGGCTTCACAACAGATTGCAGCGTGATCGATGCCCTTGTTGGATTTTCTAGACCCCCAGGCCGTCCTGCCCGCCTTGCGCGTCAGCGGCAAGAAGCAGGCCCTGCAGGAGCTCGCCGCCCATGCGGCCCGTCTCACCGGCTTGCCCGAGAGCGCCGTCTACGAGGCCCTCCTCCAGCGCGAGCGCCTCGGCTCGACGGGAATCGGCGAGGGCATCGCCATTCCGCACGGCAAGCTGCCGGGGCTGAGCCGGATCTTCGGCCTGATGGCCAGGCTCGACAAGCCGGTGGATTTCGAGGCCCTGGACGACCAGCCGGTGGACATCCTCTTCCTGCTCCTGGCTCCTGAAGGGGCAGGCGCCGACCACCTGAAGGCCCTGGCCCGGGTGGCGCGGGTGCTGCGCGAGCCCGGCGTGATCGAGCGGATCCGCACCACCCGGGACGCCGCCGCCCTTTACGCCATCATGACCGAGCTGCCCCGGGCCGCCTGAGCGGCCCCGTCAGGGCCGCGCCGCCATCTCCCAGACGAGCTGGACGCTGGCGGTCGTGCGGATCGTGGCCGGGGGCACGATGGGGACGGATTCGGAATCCTTTGCCATCGCCGCCCGCATGGCGGGCTGGGACTCGAAGGCCTGCGCCGCGCCGTCCCGGATTTCGAGCAGGCGGCCCAGGGCCACGCCTGCTGCGGCGGCATAGACCTCCGCCTGGCGCCGGGCGTCCCGCACGGCGGCCTCGCGGGCCTTGTCCCCGCCCTCCTCCTGCCGGTCGAGGCCGAAGGTTACGGACTGGAAGGCCATGTCGCCGCTGGCCAGGATCTCGCCCGCCAGACGCCCCACCCCGTCCAGGTCGCGGCTGGTGATCTGGAGGTGGTGATCGGCCGAGAACCGGGGAGCCTTCACCTCCTTGCCGTCCGGCCCGATCCGCTGCGAGGTTTGATAGACCTGGAAGTTGGCGGTCCGGATGTCCTCCCTCTTGACGCCGAGGCCCTGGATGCGGGCGAGAACCCGCTCGGTTGCCGCGCGGTTGAGGGCGCTCGCCTGCGCCACCGTGTCGGCCCGGGTCTCCACGGTCACATGGATGCGGGCGAAGTCGGGCTTCAGCTCCGCCTCGCCGGTGCCCGTGACGCTGATCGTCGGCTGCCGGGCCGGGGCGTTTTGCGCCGGGGCCGGAGAGGCGAGGGCGAGCGCCGCAAGAGCGGCCGTCAGGGGAAGGCGCATCATGGTCGGGTCCTTGTCAAACGAAAGCTCCGCCCGGAGGCGGAGCCGTCATTGTCGGAAACTCTCCTGACCGGGGGATTAACGGCCGGTCTTCACCCGGGTCCAGAGCCGGGTCACGGTGCGCTGGGCGCGCTCGTCATAGGCCGTGTTGGTGAACAGGCGCTTCATGGTGGCCTCGTCCGGATAGATGCCGGGATCGTTGAGGATCGCCGGGTCGATGCTCTGCTTGGCCGCGAGGTTGCCCGACGCGTAGGACACGAAATTCGTGTTCATGGCGGCGATCTCGGGCCTGAGCATGAAGTTGATGAACTCGTGCGCCTCGGCCACGTTCTTGGCGTCCGCCGGAATCGCGAAGCTGTCGAACCACATGAGGGCGCCCTCGCGGGGGATCGCGTAGGCGACCTCCACATTGTTCTTGGCCTCCTCGGCGCGCTTCTTGGCCTGGATCATGTCGCCCGAATAGCCCACGGCCACGCAGATGTCCCCGTTGGCGAGCGCGTTGATGTATTCCGAGGAGTGGAACTTCTGCACGTTGCCGCGCACCCGGAACAGGGCGTCGCCCGCCTTGTTCAGGTCCTCGACGCGCTTGGAATCCGGGTTGAGGCCGAGATAGGCCAGCACGCCGGGGAAGAGGTCCTCGGGGGAGTCGAGCATGTAGATGCCGCAGGCCTTGAGCCTGGCGGCGACCTCGGGCTTGAGCACCAGGTCCCAGGTGTTGAGGGGCACGTCGCCCAGGATCGCCTTGACCTTCTTGACGTTGACCCCGATGCCGGTGGTGCCCCACATGTAGTTGACCGCATACTGGTTGCCGGGATCGAACACCGCGAGCCGCTGCGTCACCTCGGGCCATTGGTTGGAGAGGTTCGGCAGCTTGGACTTGTCGAGCTTGGCGAACACCTTGGCGCCGATGAGCCGCTGCACGAAGGGGCCGGACGGCACCACGAGGTCGTAGCCGGACTTGCCGGCGAGCAGCTTGGTCTCGACGATCTCGTTGTTGTCGTAGGTGTCGTAGACCACCTTGATGCCGGTCTGTTTCGTGAACTCGTCCAGGGCTTTCGGGTCCACGTAGTCGGACCAGTTGTAGACGTTGACGACGCGCTGCTGCTGGGCGCTGGCGCCGGTGACAAGGCCCAGGGTCAGGGCCACCGAAGCGAGGAGGCGGAACATCAGAGGCGGAACTCCTGAAGAATGTGGAACAGGGTGAAGCTAGGAGGTTCTGGCGGTGTAAACAATGTTTAAGATGCCGCCGGCGCTGCCGGAATGCGGCCGGCGCCGCCGGTTTCAGGCCGCCCGCTTGACGGCCTTCGCCAGCCGCTCCAGGCCCGCGTCCAGGGTCTGGTCCTTCTTGGCGAAGCAGAAGCGCACCACGTTCCTGACCGCGCCCTCGGCATAGAAGGCCGAGACCGGGATCGCCGCGACCCCGTGCTCCGTCACGAGGCGGCGGCAGAAGGCGACGTCGTCGGCCTCGCCCAGGGGCGCGATGTCCACATTGACGAAATAGGTGCCCTGGCTCGGGATCACGTCGAAGCCCAGCGTCCTCAGGCCCGCGGTGAACCGGTCGCGGCTGCGGGCGAAATTTTGCCGCATGCCCTCGAAATAGGCGTCGTCCTTGCCGAGCCCGTAGGCCACCGCCGCCTGGAGGTTGGGCGCGGTGGTGAAGGCGAGGAACTGGTGCGACTTGGCCAGCACCCTCATGATGGCGGGCGCGGCGCAGACGAAGCCCACCTTCCAGCCCGTGAGGCTGAAGATCTTGCCGGCCGAGCCGATCTTCACGGCGCGCTCGCGCATCCCCTCCAGGCCCAGCACGGACCGGTGCCGGCGGCCGTCGAAGACCACGTGCTCCCAGACCTCGTCGGAAATCGCGATGGCGTCGTGGCGGCGGCAGAAATCGGCCAGGAGCGCCAGATCCTCGTCCGGGAAGATCGTCGCCGTGGGGTTGAGGGGGTTGTTGAACACCACCGCCTTGGTGCGGGGCGAAAAGGCCCGGGCCAGGGCCTCCTCGGTGAGCCGGAAATGCGGCGGCTGGAGGGTGACGAATTTCGGCACGCCGCCGGCGAGGCGCACCAGGGGCAGGTAGGCGTCGTACATGGGCTCGAACAGCACCACCTCGTCCCCCGGCTCCACGATGCCCAGGATCGCGCCCGCCAGCGCCTCCGTGGCCCCGGAGGTCACCATCACCTCGCTCGTGGGGTCGAGGTCGAGCCCCTGCCAGCGCCGGTAATGGGCGGCAATCGCCGAGCGGAGCTCGGGAATGCCCATCATGGAGGGATACTGGTTGTAGCCGTCGAGCACCGCCTCGGCCGCCGCCCGCCGCACGTCCTCGGGACCCGGATCGTCCGGGAAGCCCTGCCCCAGATTGATCGCGCCCGTCTCGCGGGCCAGGCTCGACATCACCTCGAAGACGGTGGTGGGCAGGTTGGCGAAAAGCGGGTTCATAGATTGTCCTCGTCCGGTGCTTCGGATCGCTTCGTATCACGGAGTCGGGGCGGATCGAACCGTCATTGTCAGGGCCTCTTGCTCACGGGTCTCTTGCCCCCGAGGGCATCGCAGGGCCGGGAGGGAACTCCTTCCTTCGTTGGGCTGTCGTTACCGCCGGCCGGGGCTGACGCCCGTCATACCCGGCCTTGTGCCGGGCATCCCGACACGGCCAGCGCTGCGGTTTTCCCATCGGGATGGCCGGGACAGGCCCGGCCATGACGAGGAGGGTCTGACACCCTCTTGTCAACCCCGGGCGAGCCGCAGGCGAGGGAAGGGGATCGCGTGCAGGATGTAGCGCTCTCTTCCCTCCCCCTTGCGGGGAGGGGTAGGGGTGGGGGTCGCAGGGTCAAAGCTCCCACCATCGACTGAAAAGCTCACAGGCCGATACCACGCACCCACCTCTCCCCAGATCTCGGGTGTTGCCGAGATCTGCTTCCTCGTGCGCCAGTCGGGAACACCCGACTGGCGGTGGGGAGAGGTCGAGCGCAGAGAGGGTGAGGGGGAGCGCCGTGAATCTCCACCTCCCAAACGCATAACCCCTCACCCGGACCTTCGGTCCGATCTCTCCCTCAGGGATGAGGTGAAGAGCGCCTGACTCTCCGACTGTCTCACCCAGCCGCACCACCCCCACCCCTGCCCCTCCCGCAAGGGGGAGGGAACACGCGCTCGGCCGGTCAGCTTGCAGCAGCTTGTTCTCACTTTGTTCTTGACAGGTGCTGCAAGCTAGGCTATATCCTGTGTCAGTCCTGATCCCCGAGGGGCGCGCTCGCGAGGCGT
>DATHAU010000062.1:0-2033 GCA_035296545.1 Microvirga sp. | reverse complement strand
CCGAACAGGCTGAGCTGCCGGTACGTGTCGGCGGAGGCGGCGACGGCGCTCGTCGACGACAGCAGGCTGGTCTGCGACATCATGGTCGCGCCGCCGGCACCGATTGCCGCCCCGAGAATCAGAAGAGAGAGTTTGCGCATTATCCGCGAGCCTTTTCGCTTTGCGATTTCGCCCACCAGGGACCTGGATCGATCGAACCGCCGTCTTTCCTGAACTCTACATAGAGAACGGGAGTGTTCTTTTCCATGGCGCTGCCTGTCAAAGCCATGAGGGGGGTCTCCCCCATGGTGGCGACAGGCTCGCCAGCGAGCACGAATTGCCCGACATCGACGCTGATCTGGTCCATACCGGCAAGGAGCACATAATACCCACCGCCGGCGTTGATGATCAAGAGTCGTCCATAGGACCGGAAGGGTCCGGCGAAGGCCACCCACCCGTCCGCCGGCGATACGACGGCCGCCTTGGGACGGGTGGTGATCGAAATGCCGCGCGTCGTTCCGCCGTAGCCGTCGGAGGCGCCGAAATCCAGGATTGTGTCGCCGCTCACGGGCCTCGGCAGGAGGCCCCGCGCCTCTGCGAAGGGGATCTTCGGGGCCAGCCGGGCGGGGTCGCGGAAGGCCGCCTGGGCGAACTTCTCCTTGGCCTCCCGCTCCTGAGCGGCGGCGGCCTTGCGGGCCTCGTCCGCCGCCTGCCGGGCCCCGGAAATCTCCTTCTCCATCCGGTCGATCAACTCTTTGAGAGTGCCGGCCTGGCGGGCGAGCCCGGCGGCCTTTTCCTGCTCGGAGCCCACGTTCTTCTCCACTTCGGCCATGCGGGCCTGGCGGGCGGCGATCAACGCCGTGAGTCGCTCCTGCTCCCCGGTCAGGGCGATCAGCTCCGCATCGAGGGTGGCGCGGTCGGCGGCGATGGCCTGCTTGAGGCGCACGAGCTCGGCCAGGTCGGTCGCCAGAACCTCCACCTCGCTGCGAAGCTCGGGCAGCACGGCGCCCAGCAGGATCGAGGCGCGCACGGCCTCCAGCATGTCCTCGGGCCGCACCAGCACGGCGGGGGGCGGGCGGCGGCCCATGCGCTGGAGCGCGGCCAGAACCTCGACGATGACGCCCCGGCGGCTCTCCATGGAGCGGCGGATGGCCGCCTCGCTGGCGGTGAGGGTCTGGAGCCGCTGCTCCAGGGCGCGGGCCCGGTCCTCGGTTCCCCGAACCCGCCCGGCGGTGTCGATGAGGGCGGCGTTGAGCCTGGCCCGGTCCGACTTCATCTCGTCGATCTCGGCCTCCAGGCGCCTGCGGGCCGCGGCGCTGGCCGCCATCGCCTCTTCCAGCGCCTTCAGGTCGCTCTCTCGCTTCGCCTTCTCGTCCGCCGTCTCGGCCGGAGCGGCCGCAGGCGCCGGCTGGGCCTGCGCGAGGCCCAGGCCTGAGGCCATCCATGCGGCAAGGGCGAGGGCCCTGCATGAGGGAAAAAGGTTGATGCGGCTCATCCGTCAGGAATCATCGTGACCAGCGCGATGATAAGGGTGTCCGGCGATGATTGTCAGGGCCCTATAGAGCTGCTCGACCACCAGCGCCCGCACAATCTGGTGCGGCATGGTGAGCGCCCCGAAGGAAACCACCAGGTCGGCCCTCTGGCGAACCCCCGGATCGAGGCCGTCCGGCCCGCCAATGACGCAGGCGATCCCGGGGCGGCCCTCGTCGCGCCATTGCCTGATCCGCGCCGCGAAGGCCTCGCTGGAGGGGCTCTTTCCCCGCTCGTCGAACACGACCAGCACGGAGGATCCGGCCCGGTCCAGCAGGGCGGCGGCTTCCTCCAGGCGGCGGTCGTCCTCCCGCCGGGCGCGGCTTTCCGGAATCTCGGCATGGTCGAGGCCCGATAGGCCGAGGGACCGGCCCATGGCGTCAATCCGCTGCCTGTATCGCTCGACCAGCTCCCGCTCGGGGCCGCTCTTGAGACGGCCCACGGCCAGCAAGCTCAGTCGCACGGGGTCAGCCCTCGCCCTTCAATGCCGCAGGCTCCTGTTCGGGCGGCCGAATTCCGCCGGC
>DATHAU010000061.1:0-1946 GCA_035296545.1 Microvirga sp. | reverse complement strand
GTCATGCACCTCCACCAGCACGTCCATGCCGAGGTCGTGGGCCGTGCCGATGAGGGCGCGGGCCTCCCGGTCCGTGACGCTCGCCATGATCACGAGAATGCAGTCGGCCCCCCAGGCCCGCGCCTCGTGGACCTGATAGGGCTCGAACATGAAATCCTTGCGCAGGGCCGGAAGGCCCGAGGCCTCGCGGGCCTGGGCCAGATACTCCGGCCTGCCCTGGAACGAGGGCTCGTCCGTGAGCACGGACAGGCAGGTCGCGCCGCCCGCCGCATAGGCCCGCGCGAGGCTCGGCGGGTCGAAATCCGCCCGGATCAGCCCCTTGGACGGGCTTGCCTTCTTGACCTCGGCGATGAGCGCGGGCCGCCCCTCCCGCAGGTGGCGCTCGACGGCGGCCGCAAACCCGAGCGGAGGCCGGGCCGCCCGGGCGCGGCGCTCGATCTCGGCCGGCGGAACGGCGGCCTTGGCGGCCTCGATCTCCCGGCGCTTGTAGGCTTCGATGCGGGCGAGAACGTCGCTCATGCGGGCCTCAGGCGTTGGAGACTTGGACGAGGCGCTCGAGCGTTCCCTTGGCCCGGCCGCTGTCCAGGGCCTGGGAGGCCCGCTCGACGCCGTCGCGCAGGTTCGCGGCCTGATCCGCGATCACCAGGGCGGCGGCCGCATTGAGCAGGCCCACGTCCCGGTAGGGGATGCGCGCCCCGTCCAGCACCGCGCGCAACTGCGCGGCGTTGTGCTCCGGATCGGCGCCCTTCAGGTCCTCGGGGCGCGAGGTCGGCAGGCCGACTTCGTCGGGCGTCACGGTGAAGCGCCGGATCGCGCCGTTCTCCAGGGCCGCCACCAGGGTCGGGCCGGTGGTGGTCATCTCGTCGAGCCCGTCGGAGCCGTGCACGGTCCAGACCTTCCTGGAGCCGAGATCCTTGAGAACTTGCGTCAACGGATCGAGCCAAGCCTCTGAAAAGACGCCAAGAAGCTGATGCGAAACCCCGGCGGGATTCGAGAGTGGCCCGAGCAGGTTGAAGATGGTGCGGGTGCCCAATTCCACCCGCACCGGGGCCACATGGCGCATGGCCGCGTGATGGGTCTGGGCGAACATGAAGCACAGGCCCGCCTCCTGGAGGCAGCGCTCCAGGCCCGCGGGATCGAGCCCCAGCTTCACGCCGAGCGCCGCCAGCACGTCCGCCGTGCCGGAGCGGGAGGAGGCGGCCCGGTTGCCGTGCTTGGCCACGGGAACGCCGCAGCCGGCCACGATGATCGCCGCGAGCGTCGAGATGTTGTAGCTGCCCGAATGGTCTCCGCCCGTGCCCACGATGTCGATGGCCCTCTCGGGCGCCTTCACCTTCAGCATCCGCCCGCGCATGGCCGAGACCGCGCCGGCGATCTCGTCCAGGGCCTCCCCGCGAACCCGCAGGGCCATGAGGAAGGCGCCGCCCTGGGAATGCGTCACCTCGCCGGAGAGCAGGTCGTCGAAGGCGTCGCGGGCCTCCTCCCGGGTCAGGGATGCGCCGGTGGCGACCTTGGCGAGGTAGGATTTGAAGGATTCCATCGGTCCTGATGCCTTAAGCGGGTTCGCGGCGGTGCCCGGCGTTCCAGGCCGCCGCGAGGTCGAAGAAATTGCGCATGATCGTCGCCCCGTGCTCCGACAGGATGCTTTCCGGGTGGAACTGCACCCCGTGAACCGGCAGCGAGCGATGGGACAGGCCCATGACCAGCCCGTCGGCGGTCTCGGCGGTCACCTGCAGGTCGGCCGGGCAGGTTTCCCGGTCCACGACGAGGGAATGGTAACGGGTTGCCTTGAACGGGCCGTTGATGCCCCGGAACACCGTCTCCCCATGGTGCTCCACCTCCGACACCTTACCGTGCATGGGCAGGGGCGCGCGGGAGACCGTGCCGCCGAACGCCTGGCCGATGGCCTGAAGGCCGAGGCAGACCCCGAAGGTGGGGATCTCCGG
>DATHAU010000060.1:0-2703 GCA_035296545.1 Microvirga sp. | reverse complement strand
CGATGACACCCGAGAGTGTAGCATTTGCTGAACTTGAAGGTCAAAGAGCGCCACCTGAGCGGCCAAAGGAAAGAGCCTGATGGTCTGGGGCCGTCAGGCTCAAGTTTGAACAGCAGGGGAAGGTCACGAAGTCACAGGGTCGACGTCCGAGCTAGTCCCAGGCTCCTCTCGGACGCATAGATCAGGCTTAACGACAGACTTTCCTGCGGACCTGAACCAACTCACCCCAGCGGTTTACCCGCTCCTTGATGATGATCTTGCACGTATCCTGATAGGCCCAGCGTGGCCCAGCAAACACAGGCTGCTGCCAGTCATGCCGCTCCACAACCGGGACACTGGTGTATCCGTCCTGGTAGGGCCGCCCTTCGCGCCAATCAGGAACAGGACGCCCATAGTAGCGACCGGGTTCACGATGCTCATACCAATGCTCGGTGCGCCTGTAGGGGCTACCCGCAAACGGCTGTTGGCCGTAGTCAGCCACCCGCCGATGGGTGCCGTGGCCATCAGTATGGATCGTGATGCTCACCTCTGCCGCCTGAGCGGCACCTCCGAGGGCAAAAGCAGCTACAGCAGCAAGCGCAATCCGTCCCAAACCGAAGCTCATAAGAAACCTCCTGACAGGGGCTGGACTCGTACCGAGTCACCCGTTGCCCAGGAGATTGCCAAAGCCTCGTTGAAGCAGAGCCGAATGGGCTATGCAGCCCTTGTTCATCTTCTGAGTGCAGCGAGAGCTACGGACCTCAGACCTTAGCTATTTCCTGCTGCATAACGACCCGCTCCCTCCCTTGTGCCGCACTCCTGATCCGGTACTTCGGCACGCCGTCCGTGTCAGAGGGCAGTAGGCGCACAATCTCGTACATGCCCTCGTCTCTCGTCCGATCACAAAACTTGGCAACAGCGCGTACGAGTTGACCGACTTGGAAGGTGTGAGGGATCAAACGCTCCTGTCGATATAGGGAGGATGGATTGTGGAGGCAGATCATCAAGCAGTCCCGTCCGCTGATATGGCTGATCCATAGTTGCTGATTGACAGGGACAATTCAGGGATCAACATTCCCGTCGTGGGGGCGCGCCACAAGGATAGCCACCGTGGAAGAGTTCAATCACCTCCTGAACTGGAAGCTCAAGGCAGGATCACACCCGTTCCCCGGCAAAGACGGAGGAACCTGCATCAACGAGGCGGCTCTGGTTGCAACTGGCTTCGGGTACAAGCCCATCCGAGTTGCCGAGGAGATGCCAGATTGCTTCCCGCGCCGATTTGCCGGTTGGCGATGCTGCTGAACGACTCGGCCAGCGACAAAGACCGGCAGCGCCTTCTCCCCTTCCTGACCCGGCTGGCTTGCACTGACACACCCGAGATCGAGCGGGAACGGGCAACCTAAAGGAGAAGAGGCTGATCGGGAAGTATGCCACTGAAACCCAAAAAGCTGTGGGGCCCAACGGGCAGCAGGAAGCGGATTATCCTGCGCCAGCCTGACGGGTCTTTTTGATCTGGCCTGCCCTGTTTGGGAAGGCTCCGTCATCTGATGAGTCAGTAATACAGAGAATTTGAGCGGCCAATAAACCTACTTGGGCGCGGTTACCACAATCGCTGAGCATTCGGAGGTGCCCTCTCCCCGATAGCTGTGCGGCGCACTCGAATCGAAATACATGGCATCGCCTTCCTCCAGAACGACATCATCTCCAGCAATGCCGACAGCAAGCCGTCCCTCGAGCACATAGATCAGTTCCGCTCCAGCGTGCTGGTGCGGCTCAGACGCGTCTGATCGCGAGGGGAACTCGGCATAGAATGCCTGAAGTTTGCGGTCGGTGACCGGAAAGTCGAGGCTCTCAAAGAAGTAGGACGGGATTGCGTCCCCAGCCCGATCTGGCAGGCGGAGCCGATCCTTCTTGCGGACGACTGCAATCGTTGGCCGCTCCGACGCCTCAACAAAGAAGTGCTCCAGCCCGACGCCGAACACCATGGCAATGCGCAACAGCGTCGGCAGCGTTGGAAAAAGCTGACCACGCTCGATCTTTGAGAGCATGGCGGGTGAGAGGCCGGTGTGCTCCCCAAGCTGCACAAGCCCGAGCTTCTTCTTCGAGCGCAGCGTTCGGATTTTGGGGCCGATCCGGTACTGCTCCAGCCCAGCGGTGAGGGTATCCGACAGCATGACCACACTCCGTTTTCGTCAGGTTCAACAGGATACCCCAATGTTCTACCATAATGAAAACAGGTGTTCTCCACACGAGATAGTGAGTGGAAGGAAAACGTGTTTAATCCATATTCAACTCCTGAGAGCCAGCGTGGTGGTCTCATCGGTCGCCGCAAGGGACTGTCTAAACACACGCACAGGAGCACGAGCTATGAAATTCGAACTCACAAATCTGGCTTTCGCCGCAATAGCTACGCTTGGTGTGGTGGCTGGCGGGGCAACCGCTGCCCACGCAGCCGAACAGGACATCGTTGACACAGCCGTTGCGTCTGGCCAGTTCAAGACTCTGGCAGCTGCGCTGGGTGGAGCCGGTCTCGTGAGCACCCTTAAAGGTGCAGGGCCTTTCACCGTCTTCGCTCCGACCGATGCAGCATTCGCCAAGCTACCAGCCGGAACGGTTGAGAACCTGCTGAAGCCGGAGAACAAGGACAAGCTGACCGCCATCCTGACCTATCACGTCGTCCCCGGACGCGTGATGGCGGCTGATGTTGGCAAGGTGCAAGAGGCC
>DATHAU010000059.1:0-12373 GCA_035296545.1 Microvirga sp. | reverse complement strand
CTCCCGGTTCGCCTTGGCGGCCCGCAGGGCCTTGCCGCGGGGCAGGAGGAAGTTGCGGGCAAAGCCGTCGCGGACTTTGACGGTCTCGCCCATCTGGCCGAGTTTCGCGACGCGTTCGAGAAGGATCACTTCCATGGGTTTTCTCCTTTGATGTCGGTGATCAGGTGGAAAGGGTCGGAGGCTGTTTCGGCCTGCCGGCGAGCCGTCGCCGGGAGCCGAAGATCGTGTCGGCCAGGCCGAGCAGGGCCAGGACCAGAAGCATGATTCCCTGGGTGAGGAAGAGCACCACGTAGAGGCCCGTCAGAATGAAGGGCCGCGCAGGCCTGCCCCGGGTGCGGTCGTGAATGGCCGCAAGCCCCTGCAGGGTGAAGGCCATGCACAGGGCGCCCGACAGGGCGAAGCCGAGCACGCCGGCAAAGCCCTCGACGCGCGCCAGCACGACGCCGGCGACGAGCGCCAGGGCGGCGGCGCGGGGCATGGCGAGTTCCGGCAGCGGCGACCAGGGGCGCGGCAGCCGCTTGGACGCAAGCACGATCCAGGCCGCAGCCCAGAGGTAGAGGGAGAGAACCAGGGTAAACCCTAAGGCGGACACGAAGGGCGCGATCCGCGCCAGGAAATCCACCACCTGGGAACGCGCATCCGCATCGAGACCGTTCGGAGCCGCCTGCGGGAGGTGCAGATTCACGATCGCCTCGGAGATCGTCCGGCCCTTCTGGATGTAGGAGCCGTAATCGCCGCCCGTGGAGATGAGCCCGGCGGCCATGATGGTGAGCGCGGCCGTCGCGGCGATCCAGGCCAGGAGACGCCCGACCGGATACCATTCGATCACCCCGTCCGCTGCGGGGCGTCCGAGCAGGGTCAGGTAGGCCAGCCACCAGGCCGGAAGGGCGGTGATCAGGGCAAAGCCGAGGCCGCCGAGGGGCGAGACGAAAGCCGCGATGGCGAGCCCGCCCACCAAAGCGGCGATGAGGCCGGAGCGGTGGTTCCAGCCAAGGGAGACGATCAGGACCGGGATGGGGGCGAGCAGATACAGGACTTCCGCGAGCGGGGTCGCCTTGAGGACCACCGCCCAGAGGAGGGCCGAAACGAGGCCCGCGCCGATGCCTGTTGCTACGAAATTCATGGCCTCGCTGTCCCGCTGCTCGCCGGCAGGGTTAGGGGCGCTCTCTGGCCCCAACTGGCCCGGCGGGGTTTCACCGTCGGGCGGTCTGGCAGGGAGACGGGCCGCCTGGGGCGGCCCGTCGATGGTCGATCAGCGGATCACGTAGGGCAGCAGGCCCAGGAAGCGGGCGCGCTTGATCGCCTGGGCGAGCTCACGCTGCTTCTTGGCCGACACGGCCGTGATGCGCGAAGGGACGATCTTGCCGCGCTCGGAGATGTAGCGCGAGAGCAGCTTCGTGTCCTTGTAGTCGATCTTCGGGGCGTTCGGACCCGAGAACGGGCAGGTCTTGCGACGACGGAAGAACGGACGGCGTCCGCCGCCGGCGGCCCCACCAGTAGCACCAAATGCCATGATCAGATCTCCTCGGCTTCGCCGCCGTCAAAGCCGGTGTCGCGCTCGCGGCGCTCCCGGTCCTTGCGCTCGTCGCGGTCGCGCTTCTGCATCATCACGGACGGCTCGGTCTCGAGCTCCTCCACGCGGATGGTCATGAAACGCAGGATGTCTTCGTTGATGCGCATCTGACGCTCCATCTCGGCCACCGCGGGGGCGGGGGCGTTGAGGTTGAACATCGTGAAATGCGCCTTGCGGTTCTTCTTGATGCGGTAGGCGAGGGACTTGACGCCCCACATCTCGGTCTTCTCGATCGCGCCGCCATTCTGCTCGATGACGCCCTTGTACTGGTCGACCATGGCTTCGACCTGCTGGGGAGTCACGTCCTGGCGAGCCATGAAGATATGCTCGTAGAGAGGCATAGTGGGCCTTTCTCAGGTTTGAGGTTCAAGCCGCAGCACTGTTCTGGACGGTGTCGTGGCCGGTTTCGCGCGTCCGATCGGCGCCAAGCCCTTCGAGCCTGCAAGGCCCGAGCGATTGTCGAAGGCGGAGACACGGGACGACGGATTCGCAAAAACCCTATACGGCAAAGCCATACCGTCCGTTCAGCCCCCGGCCGGAGCGAACGCGAAGCGGGGGCTATAGCGGCGTTCGGGTGGAAAAGCAAGAACAACCAGCAGTGCTTCTCATCTTCTCCGAGGTGCACACTTGCCATTGGGGAGGCGGTAACCCGCTCCGCCGCGACAGCCGCAGCCCCGGCACGCTTCCTGAATGAGTCCACTTGCTCGCGACGGAGCCTTCTGGACAAGAACCCCTGAAACTCCGAAGGCGGGGGTGTGAACGAGCCTGGCTTCCAGCGGGCCGGCCCAAATCAGCAGAAGGCCCGTCGCGATGATAGCAATGCGCATGTTTCCCCCAAGGCGATTTTTTCCACTAGAGGGCGAGTATAGTTTTTATACAACCTTAAGAGTCAAGGACAATAGCTTGGGCACTGAGCGCCAATGCGCTAAAACAGGCTCATGAAAGCTCCTCCTCTTCGCCTCGGCGTCAATATCGACCACGTCGCAACCGTGCGGAATGCGCGGGGCGGCGCTCATCCCGATCCCATTCGGGCCGCAAACCTGGCGGTGCTAGCGGGGGCCGACGGGATCACGGCTCACCTGCGGGAGGACAGGCGCCATATCCGAGACGAGGATATGCGGCGCCTCAAGCAGGAACTCTTCGTGCCGCTCAACTTCGAGATGGCCGCCACCTCCGAGATGGTCGAGATGGCCTTGCGGCTTCATCCGCACGCCTCCTGCCTGGTCCCCGAGAAGCGCGAGGAGCGCACCACGGAGGGCGGGCTGGACATCGTGGGCGGCCATGCCCACCTGCGCCCGATCATCCGGGAGCTGAAGGGCAGGGGCATCCGGGTGTCCCTGTTCGTCGAGCCGGAGACGGAGGTCATGGACGCCGCCTGCGATCTCGGCGCGCCTGTGGTGGAGCTTCACACCGGCACCTATTGCGAGGCCGTGGCCAGGGGCGAGGAGGCCAGGATCGCCCACGAGCTGGAGCGCCTGCGCCGCGCCGCCGCCCATGGGGCGCAGATCGGCCTGGAGATCCATGCCGGGCATGGGCTGGCCCTCGACTCCGTGCGGCCCGTAGCGGCCATCCCGCAGATCGTGGAACTGAACATCGGCCATTCCCTGATCGGCGAGGCGATCTTCATGGGGCTCCACGAGGCCGTGCGCGCCATGCGCGCCGCCATGGACGAGGGGCGGGCGCAGGCGGCATGATTTTGGGCATCGGGTCTGACCTCTGCGACATCCGCCGGATCGAGAAATCGATCGAGCGCTTCGGCGACCGCTTCACCCACCGCATCTTCACGGCGGGCGAGAGGGCGCGAAGCGACCGCCGCGCCGCCCGCGCCCCGTCCTACGCTCGGCGCTTCGCCGCCAAGGAGGCCTGCTCCAAGGCCCTCGGCACCGGCCTGCGCGAGGGGGTGTTCTGGCGCGACATGGAGGTGGTGAACCTGCGAAGCGGCCGCCCGACCATGCGCCTCACCGGCGGAGCGCTGGAGCGGCTCAAGGCCATGACCCCCGAGGGTCACGAGGCCGTGATCCATGTCTCCCTGACGGACGATCCGCCCATGGCGCAGGCCTTCGTGGTCATCGAGGCGCGCCCCATAAAGTAGGCCGGCCGCGTTGCGGTCGGGCGCGCCATAGGCTAGACCGCCGCCAAGACATCGGACGAAACATCGGACGAGACATCGGACGGCTGACAGCGTTCCCGAATTCCTCAAGGATGGGTCATCGAAGTGAGCGACAATGCCAAGCAATACGTGGGTAGCACCGTGAAGAACGATGAAGGCGGCCTCTGGGAGACCATCAAGGTCATCATCCAGGCCCTCCTGATCGCGGTGGTCGTGCGCACCGTGCTGTTCCAGCCCTTCAACATCCCGTCGGGCTCCCTCATCCCGACCCTTCTGATCGGCGACTACCTGTTCGTGTCGAAATACTCCTACGGGTACTCGAAGCACTCGATCCCCTTCAGCCCGCCCGTGTTCTCCGGCCGCCTCATGGGCTCCGAGCCGAAGCGGGGCGACATCGCGGTGTTCAAGCTGCCGAAGGACAATTCGACCGATTACATCAAGCGGGTGATCGGCCTGCCGGGCGACAAGATCCAGGTGCAGGGCGGGGTGCTGCACATCAACGGCAAACCGGTGCAGCGCCAGCAGGTGGAGGATTACCGGACCGCCGACGAATGGGGCCGCCCCACCGCTGTTCCCCGCTACCGGGAAACCCTGCCGGACGGCACGGCCTATTATACGATCGAGATCAGGGGCGACAGGGGCTACTACGACAACACCGATCCCTACACGGTGCAGCCCGGCCACTACTTCATGATGGGCGACAACCGGGACAACTCGACGGATTCGCGCGACGCCAGCGTCGGGCAGGTGCCGGCCGAGAACCTGGTGGGCCGGGCCGAGATCATCTTCTTCTCCATCGACGAGCGCGCGTCCCTGTGGCGTCCCTGGGAATGGCCGCAATGGATCCGCTGGAACCGCATCTTCGAACGGATCCGCTGAGCCGTGGCCCGACGCAAGCCGAACCCTGACGAACTCCTGAAGAAGCTCGGCTACCGGTTTGAGAAGGCCGACCTTCTGAATGAGGCCTTGACCCATGTGAGCGCCCCGCAGGCGGGCGGGCAGAGCTATCAGAGGCTGGAGTTCCTGGGCGACCGGGTCCTGGGGCTCGCCATCGCCGAGACGCTCCACCGGACCTTTCCGGGCGCCACCGAGGGCGAGCTGTCCCAGCGGCTGGCGGAGCTCGTGCGGCGGGAGAGCTGCGCCGAGGTCGCCATCGCCTGGGACGTGGGAGCCTATCTCAAGCTGGGCGCAGGCGAGGCCCATGCGGGGGAGAGGCGCAACCCCACCATCCTGGCCGATGTGTGCGAGGCGATCATCGGCGCGGTCTTTCTCGACGGCGGCTACGAGGCCGCCAAAGGGCTGGTCGAACGCTCGTTCCGGGACCTGATCGCGGCGCCCAGGCGCCCCTTGCGCGATCCCAAGAGCGCCCTGCAGGAATGGGCGCAAGGGCGGGGCCTCCCGCCCCCGACCTACGCCATCGTCGAGCAGCAGGGTCCCGATCACGCCCCGAAATTCCGGGTCATGGTGAAGGTGAAGGGCGCGGAAAGCGAATTCGGGCTAGGAACATCGAGGCGGGTCGCGGAACAGGCGGCGGCCCGAAGCCTTCTCCTACGAGAGGGCGTATGGACGGAGGAAGAGCATGGCGTCGCCTGAGGACACCAACACCAGGGCCGGTTTCGTGGCCCTCATCGGCGCGCCCAATGCCGGCAAGTCGACCCTGCTCAATTCCCTGGTCGGCTCCAAGGTCTCCATCGTGTCGCGCAAGGTCCAGACCACCCGGGCGCTGGTGCGCGGCATCGCCATCGAGGGCGAGGCGCAGATCGTGTTCGTGGACACGCCCGGCATCTTCAAGCCGAAGCGCCGCCTGGACCGGGCCATGGTCACCTCCGCCTGGGGCGGCGCCGGGGATGCGGACGTCGTCGCCCTCCTGCTCGACGTGCGCAAAGGCATCGACGAGGAGGCCGAGGCGATCCTCGAAAAGCTGCCTGACCTGAAGCAGGCCAAGGTCCTGGTCCTCAACAAGATCGACCTGATCGAGCGCTCGAGGCTGCTGGACCTGGCGGCGAGGCTCAACGAGAAGGCGCCTTTCGCCCATACCTTCATGATTTCGGCCCTGAAGGGCGACGGCATCGACACCCTGCGCCGTCAACTCGCCGCCATGATGCCTCAGGGCCCCTGGCTCTATCCGGAGGACCAGATTTCCGATGCGCCGCTTCGGATGCTGGCGGCCGAGATCACCCGCGAGAAGATCTACGAGCGCCTGCACGAGGAATTGCCCTACCAGTCCACCGTGGAGACCGACCAGTGGCAGCCCCGCCCGGACGGCTCCGTGCGCATCGAGCAGACGGTGTTCGTGGAGCGGGACAGCCAGCGCAAGATCGTGCTCGGCAAGGGCGGGCAGACCATCAAGGCCATCGGCCAGGCCGCCCGCAGGGAGATCGCCGAGATCGCCGAAGCGCCCGTGCACCTCTTCCTCTTCGTGAAGGTGCGCGAGAACTGGAGCGACGATCCGGAGCGCTACCGGGAAATGGGCCTGGAATTCCCGCGCGGGTGAGGGGCTGCCCTATCGCCGGCAGGATGCGCCCGTGAGCGCCGGGGCGGATGGCAGTTCATCCGTGCTCATCCGCCCCGCCGTCTGCCTCAGGTCCTCCGGGTAAAAGGACCGAGCCGGTAAACCCTTCGTCGAGAGGGCGATGGTCGCGCCGGCCAAGAGGTGAAGGCCTGCTCGGCCGGCGCGTGAATGTTGCCGGATCGCCCTGCAACGATGGAAGCCTAACCCGGGCTCCATGACCGTCCAATGACAAAGCCTTCCGGATTGCCCGTTCCATGATCAAGGCATGAGGAAGATATGGCCATTCTGCGAAGCCTGAAGGCGCTCCTGCCGAACGGGGCGAGGCCGGCCGCGACGTAGAGGTGCGGGGCCATGGCGAGGGGCCCGTGGAACGCCGCCCTTGCGGGAAACAAGCGCCAGGCCCGGCGGCCAAGTATAGCCAAGGCTGAAACCTGCGCAAAATATAGGTTTTGGCGCATTTCTCATGTCCACTGGACGCAACCGGATGGGGGGTGCATGCTTTATCTTGATAAAGCGAGGCGGCAGCCTTGTTTTCGGGTTGAATCTGCCTGAAGTAAACGCATATCGGTACCGACGTCGACGTCCTGGAGAGGCCATGAGCAGCCCTTCTGATCAGACGGCGCACAGACGTCTCGCAGCAATCCTCGCTGCCGATGTGGCGGGCTATGCAGACTTGATGTCCAGGGACGAGGAGGGCACCCTCGGCCTCCTGCGAAAGCTTCGGCGCGAGGTGATCGAGCCCGGAATCCGCTCCCACCACGGCCGACTGGTGAAGACCGTCGGCGACGGCTTCCTCGTGGAATTCTCAAGCCCTGTCGAAGCCGTCCGCTGCGCCGTCGATTTTCAGGAGGCCCTGACGGCCCTTGCCGCGACGGAGCCGGACAAGCCCCTGCAGCTGCGAATCGGCATCAACCTGGGCGACATCATCATCGAGGAGGACGGCGACATCTACGGCGACGGGGTCAACGTGGCCTGCCGCCTGGAGCAGATGGCCACGTCCGGGGGCATTTGCCTGTCGGGCAAGGTCTATGAAGAGGTGAGGGACAAGCTCGCTTACGACTTCAGCGACAGGGGGGAGCACCGGTTCAAGAACATTGCGCGGCCCATCAAGGTCTATTGCCTCCTGGCCGGGTCGGACGGCTCCCCCGCGCCCGCCGACTTCCACCCGGTTCCCATGCTGGACAGGCCCTCCATCGCGGTCCTGCCCTTCACCAACATGAGCAAGGATCCCGAGCAGGAATATTTCGCCGACGGCGTGGTCGAGGACATCATCGCGGCCCTGTCGCGCTTCAAGTCCTTCTTCGTGATCGCCCGCAACTCGACCTTCGTCTACAAGGACCGCGCCGTGAGGGTGCAGCAGATCGGCCGGGAACTCGGGGTGCGGTACGTGCTCGAAGGGAGCGTGCGGCGCTCGGGGCGGCGGGTCCGCATCACCGCGCAGCTCGTCGACGCCCTGACGGGGGTCCATCTCTGGGCCGAGCATTACGACGGGGTGATCGAGGACGTGTTCGACCTCCAGGATATGATCACCGCCAGCGTCGTGGGAGCCATACAGCCTTCCATCCGGGCCGCGGAGATCGAGCGGGCCAGGCGCAAGCGGCCGGAGAGCCTCGATGCCTACGACCTGGTCATGCAGGCGCTTCCAAGCGTCTGGTCGCTGGAATATGACGCCAACCGGGAGGCCACGCGGCTGCTCGAGAAGGCCCTTCGCCTCGATCCCACCTATCCCATGGCCCTCTCCCTCGCCGCATGGTGCAGGGGGCAAAGGGTCGTCTACAACTGGTCGACCAACATCGCCGAGGACAAGCGGGAGACCCTGCGCCAGGCCCAGGTCGCCACGGCCCTGGCCCCGGACGACCCCTTCATCCTGACCGTTCTGGCTGCGGCGCTGACGCTCACGCACGAACACCAGCGGGCCATCGCCATGCTGGATCGGGCGCTGGCGCTCGATCCCAATTCCGCCTGGGGCTGGAACCGGAGCGGCTGGCTCCACAACTACCAGAACGATCCCGAAGTCGCGATCCAGCATTTCGAACGCTCCCTGCGCCTCAGCCCGTTCGACCCGATGGCTTTCAACTGCGACATGGGAATCGGCTGCGCCCACTTCATCGCCAAGCGCTACGAACAGGCAGCCGTCTGGCAGGAGAAGGCCCTGATGGCGAAACCGACCGCCGCCTGGATCCATCGGACCCTCGCCCCGGCCTACGCCCTGGGCGGCGACATGGAGAAAGCCCGCGAAAGCGTGGCCGAACTCCTGAAAACATACCCGGAGATCGCGATCTCCGACGTTCTCAAGGCCATGGCTTTCAGCAAGGAGGTCATGGGGCGGTTTGCCGAGGGGCTGCGCATGGGCGGCCTGCGGGAATGAAGCGCCAGCGCCGGGGCAGGGCATTCCGGGAGGCAGGAGCCGCGGGGGTGATCCCCGCGGCTCCTGTGCTTACTGCTGGTTCTGGCCCTGCAGGAGCGGGGTGATCCGCCGCAGGGTCACGCGGCGGTTCGCCTGCTCGGGGCCCTGCGAGTTCACCTTCAGGTACTGCTCGCCGTAGCCCTGGGTGGTGAGGTTCTCGGCCGGGATCTGGAAGCGCTCCGTCAGGACGGTCGCCACCGTTTCGGCCCGGCGGTCGGAGAGGGTCAGGTTGTCCTCGTCCGGACCGACCGCGTCCGTATGGCCTTCCACCAGGAAGATCTCGTTGGGGTTCTGCTGGATCGCCTGCTGGAGCGCCTGGGCGATGCCGGTCATGGCGCCGATCTGATCGTCAGGCAGCTCCCAGGAGCCGAACTCGAAGGTGATCGTGTCCAGATCGACCCGGCGCATCCGCTCGCGCAACGGCTGGCTGCGGCGAATCTCGTCCAGGGTGTAGGAGCGTTCGATCCGCTCCACCGGCGGGGCCGTGAAGGCCTGCACGAGATCGCGCTGCGAGGCGCGCTCCACCTCGACGACGTATTCCTCGCGGGGGATGCGAACCACCGGCGGGGGCAGGCGGACGACCTCCTCCTCGATATAGCCGTAACCCCGGGGGCGACGGTCGCCGCGGCGGTTCTCGATGAGCACGACCTCGCGGCCGCCGGCCGGCTCGCGCCGCGCCCGGCGGATGAGGTTGCCGTACTCGTCCCGCACGGTGACGATCTCGGTGCCGTCAGGCCTGCGGACGATGGTGACTTCCTCGCCCGCGTCACGCCTTTCGACGCGCACGTCCGCATCGCGGTAGTTGCGACGGAAGCGCTCGGTCTCGTCGCTGCGGATAATGACCTGATCGCCTTCGCGGATGATGGTGCGGTTGCCCGGCTCCTCGATGATGACCCGGCGGCCGCCTTCCTCGGTGCGTTCCCGCCGCCCGGTGCGAAGGTCCTCGATGCGAACGCGCCTGGCGTCGAGCGGCTGGTCGACCCGCAGACCCGGCCGGGGAGCCGCCTGCGTCGGGTCGATGGGCCGGGTCTGCGGGGCAAGGGCCGGCTGAGTCGGGTTGGCCGGGGTTCTCGGGGCCGTCTGAACCGGTGCAACGGGCTCCTGCGCCGGCCGACCTGCCGCCGGGGGTGCGGTCGGAGCCGTGCGGGGATCGGCCTGATCCTGTTCCGGGCGCTGCCCGCGCGGACGGTCCGGACGCTGCTGATCGCCGGGGCGGGCCGTATCCGGGCGCGTCGCATCGGGACGGACGGTATCCGCCGCGGGGCGCTGGGCGGGGGTTGCAGGCGTCGCCGGCGCGGTATCGGCGGCAGGCCGCTGGGCGGGGGCGGCTGGGGTCGCCGGTTCGGTGGCGGCGGGCCGGGCGGGACGGGTCCGCGGCTGGCCGTCGGTGTCCTGCGGCGCGGTGCGCGGGGCTGCGGGCGTCTGCTCCTGAGCGGCAGGACGCGCCGGTCTTCCCGGAGCCTCGCCCGGGACCGCCGGGCGCTCCGGAGTCTGGGTCCGCTCGGGAGTCTGGGCCCGCTCGGGCGCGGGAACGCGCTCCGGCCGCGCCGGCTGGGCTGCGGGACGGGCAGGCTGGGCCGGGGTGGCGCCGGACGGCGCGGTCGGCCGCTCGGCTGCGGGGGCGCGCTCCGGGCGCTGGCGCGGCGCGTCCGGCGTATCGTTCGGATCCTGGGCGCGGCGGGGGCGGGGCGCTCCGGGAAGCTCGCCCTGCTCGGCAGCGCCCGCGCCGCGGGACGCACGGGGCGCGCTGTCCTGCTCGGCGGCGCCCGCTCCTCGGGGCGCTCTTGGGGCGCCGTCCTGTTCCTGAGCGCCCTGCCCCCGGCCGGGGGCGGCGCGGCGGGGCGCGTCCCCCTCATCCTGGCCCTGACGCCTCGGGCGGGCGCCCGGCGGCAGTTCCGCCGGGGAAGCCTGCGCCACCACCAGGGGCGCGGGGGCATTCGGCTCAGGGGCTGAGGCCTGCGCCGACAGCAGCATGAGGGGAAGGGCGGTGCTCGCCAGCAGGACTTTGGAAATCGTCATCACTCTATTCATCGTTTGCGGAATAAGACTCTGATGAATGCCAGGTTGCCCGTTTGGTTCCACCCAGGGGCTTCGGGCGCATTCGACAGGCTTGGAGAAAATGGCGCAAACTCCTTGAAAACATGGAAAATTCAGCTCTGAACCCCCATATGGGAAGATCAGGAACTTCTCTCCCCGAAGGCACGCAGGACCCATGCAATGGACCGATGAGGGCGTCGTTCTCGGCGTCCGCAAGCACGGCGAAACGGGCGTCATCCTCGAATTGATGACCCGCGAGCACGGGCGGCACCTGGGGCTGGTCCATGGCGGCCGCTCCAAGGCCATGCAGCCCGTGCTTCAGCCCGGAAACAGCGTTCACGCCACCTGGCGCGCCCGCCTCGACGAGCATCTCGGCACCTATCAGGTGGAGGGGGCCCGGTCCCGGGCCGGCCGCCTCATGAACTCGTCCATGGCCCTCTACGGCCTCGCCGCCCTGGCCCATCTGCTGCGCTACCTGCCCGAGCGGGACCCCCATTTCGCCCTTTACGAGACCCTGACGGTTCTGGTGGACCACCTGGACGACCCCGACCTCGCGCCTGCGCTCTTCGTGCGGTTCGAACTGGCCATGCTGGCGGAACTCGGCTTCGGCCTCGACCTGACCTCCTGCGCCGCCACCGGGGCCGAACGGGATCTCGCCTATGTGTCCCCTAAGAGCGGACGGGCCGTGTGCGCCGCGGCCGGGGAGCCCTACAAGGACCGCCTCCTCAAGCTGCCCGGCTTCCTGATCGGCCAGACGGCCGCGAACCGGCCCCGGGACGAGGACATCCGGGCCGGATTTGCCCTCACGGACTTCTTCCTGCATCAGAACGTCTTCGACCCCCAGGGGCAGGGCCCTCCGGCCGAGCGGGCGCGTTTCGTCGCACTGGCGACGGCTGGGGACGGGTGATGTTTGTTTCTGTTATGTTCTCATCTCAACTGATAAGAAGCGATTCGCTTTCGAGGAATTCGAACCATGGGTAAGCCGGTCAATCCCCCCTCTGGCGGCGAGATCGAGAACATCAATCTCAAGGACGCCCTGGAGGAGCGCTACCTCGCTTATGCGCTCTCCACCATCATGCATCGCGCCCTGCCGGACGCGCGGGACGGGTTGAAGCCGGTCCACCGCCGCATCCTGCACGCCATGCGCCTCCTGCGCCTGGACCCGAAGTCCGCTCCCAAGAAATGCGCCCGCATCGTGGGCGACGTGATGGGCCAGTTCCACCCCCACGGCGACCAGTCGATCTACGACGCCCTGGTGCGCATGGCCCAGGACTTCGCCCAGCGCTATCCCCTGGCGGACGGGCAGGGCAATTTCGGCAACATCGACGGCGATAACGCCGCCGCCATGCGCTACACCGAAGCCCGCATGACGGAGGTCGCCCGGCTCCTGCTGGAAGGGATCGACGAGGATGCGGTCGATTTCCGCGAGACCTACGATCAGACCAACGAGGAGCCGGTGGTGCTGCCGGCCGCCTTCCCGAACCTGCTGGCCAACGGCTCCCAGGGCATCGCGGTGGGCATGGCGACCTCGATCCCGCCGCACAACGCGGCGGAGCTGTGCGACGCGGCGCTCCACCTGATCGCCAAGCCGGGCGCCTCCTCCGAGCAACTGATGCAATACGTGCCCGGGCCAGACCTGCCGACCGGCGGCATCATCGTCGACGCGCCGTCCGCCATGGCGGAAACCTACCGCACCGGCCGGGGCTCGTTCCGGGTGCGGGCGCGCTGGGCCAG
>DATHAU010000058.1:0-5150 GCA_035296545.1 Microvirga sp. | reverse complement strand
CTCGCCCACCTGCCTCTGGTGGCGCCGGACCATCCGCGGGTCATCGGGACCCGCGAGGGATCGTCCTACGTGATGGGGCGGCACGAGCGGGTGTTCTCGCTGGTCCTGCCGGGCCCCGCCGACGCCCTGCTGCAATCGCCCGCCTATGGCCGGTTGAACGACGAGATGAAGGCCGCGCCCTTTGCGGGCAAGATCGCCTGGGACGTGCTGGGCCGGCGGCAGGACAAGCTGCACGCGACGATCTGCGGGTCGCTCTCCGCCGGCCTGTCGCCCGCGCTCGATCAGGACCGCCTGAGGGAACTGACCCGGCTGGGGCCTGTCTCGGTGGAATTGCGCGGGCTGTTCTCCGGCAACGTGAACCGGGGCCGCCTGTACCTGCGGGCCTATCCCGAAAGCCGGAACGGCGAGAACGTCTTCCGGCTTATTCAGCGCAGCCTGGGCTGCCGCGAGACCGACCTCTACGTGGTGGGCCTCTACAACATGACCGACGATCTCGGTGCGGCCGAGGCGGCGGCTCTCGCCGCCCTCATCGACCGCTGGTGGGACCGGACCATCCTCCGGTTCCGGGTCGATCGCCTCTGGCTCATGGGGGCCAGCGACGATCTGGTTCTGGACTCGGCTGTCGAGAAAAACATTTCCCTGGCGCGAGGCGGGGATCAGCCCGGCTGAAGCTTGCCCCGCTTCAGGTGCTCGTCGAGGCGCGGCATGATCTCGACGAAGTTGCAGGGGCGGTGCCGGTAGTCGAGCTGGTTCGACAGGATCCCGTCCCAGGCGTCCTTGCAGGCGCCGGGAGAGCCCGGCAGCACGAAGACGAAGGTCGATCCCGCAACGCCTGCCGTCGCCCGCGACTGGATCGTGGAGGTGCCGATCTTGTCGTAGGAGATGCGGTGGAACACGGCGGAGAAGCCCTCCATGCGCTTCTCGAACAGGGGCTCGATCGCCTCCGGGGTCACGTCGCGGCCGGTGAATCCCGTGCCGCCCGTGGTGATGATGGCGTCGATGGCGGGATCGGCGATCCAGCCCCGCACCTTGCCGCGGATCGCCTCCACGTCGTCCGGCACGATGGCCCGGTCGCCGAGCCTGTGGCCTGCCTTCGTCAATCGTTCCGCCAGGGTCGCGCCGGACCTGTCGTCGTCGAGCGAGCGCGTGTCCGAGACGGTCAGCACCGCGATGGTAAGGGGCACGAAGGGGAGGGTGTGGTCGATGCCGGGCATGGGTCGCGGGCGGTGAGGGGTTGGTGGCGAGGGGTTGATCGTTGACAGTGAAGCACGTTTGACGCCTGACGGACAGGCGCCCATCGCTGCCAGCCAGCAGCCACTCGCCCAATCTTCCTCAGAGCCTGCCGGCCCGGAAGGTGTCGCAGGACTGGATCGTTCCGCTCTTCAGGCCCGTGGTGAGCCAGCGCACGCGCTGCTCCGAGGAGCCGTGGGTGAAGGAATCGGGCACCACGCGGCCCCCGGACTGCTTCTGCAGCCGGTCGTCGCCGATGGCTTCCGCGGCCCGGATGGCCTCCTCGATGTCGCCCTGTTCGAGGGACTTCCAGCGCTGCTGCGAATGGTGCGCCCAGACCCCCGCCAGGCAATCGGCCATCAGCTCGACGCGCACGGAAAGCTGGTTGCTCTCCGCCTGCCCGACCTGGCGCTGGCGCTCCTGGACCCGGCGCAGGAGGCCGAGCTGGTTCTCCACATGGTGGCCGACCTCGTGGGCCAGCACATAGGCATAGGCGAAATCGCCCCCGGCCCGGAAGCGGCGCTGCATCTCCTCGAAGAAGGAGAGGTCGATGTAGACGGTCTGGTCGAGCGGGCAGTAGAACGGCCCCATGGCCGATTGCGCCCCGCCGCAGCCGGAGCGGGTGGAGCCGGAGAACAGCACGAGCTTGGGCGGCTGGTATTGCTGATTGACCTGCTTGGGCAGCACGGTCTTCCACACGTCCTCCGTGTTGCCGAGGATCGCGGCGGCGAAGCGGCCCGCCTCGTCCTGGGGCGCGCCCTGGCGGCCCTGCTGCTGCTGCTGGTAGCCCGAGCCGCCGCCGGTCATCATCTCGGCCCCGCCGATCAGGACGCGCGGGTCGATGCCAAGCGCCCAGCCCACGAGGCCGAGGATCACCATGGCGCCGATCCCGAGCCCGCCGCCGCCCGCCATTCCCATGCCGCGGCGGTCTTCCACGTTGGACGAGGGTCGAAAGTCTTCCCAGCGCATGATTCACCTTCCAGCTTCGGCCGAGCGTATCGCTCAACCTAAAGGCTTGAGCGTATAAACGGGTTCCAAGCAGGACCGGAAGAGAGTTTCAATCTTTCCCGTCGAGCGCCCGCCGCAGGGCCTGGAAATCCCGCCAGCCGAGCCGCTTCTGCAGGGGCTGGCGCAGGAGATAGGCCGGGTGCAGGGTCGGCAGGGCGCGGATCTCCCGCCCGTCCTCGGTCCGGTAGGGGAACCAGCGCCCGCGGGTGCGCAGGATGCCGTCCTTGACGCCGAGCAGGTTCTGGGTGGCCGGGCCGCCGAGGCAGAGCAGGAACTCGGGGCCGGCCAGCTCGATCTGCCGCGCGATGAACGGCTTGCAGATGGCGATCTCCTGGGGGGTCGGGGTGCGGTTGCCCGGCGGTCGCCAGGGCACGATGTTGGCCACGTAGACCTGGGTGCGGTCGAGGCCCACCGCCGCGAGCATCCGGTCGAGGAGCTGGCCCGAGCGGCCCATGAAGGGCTTGCCGATCCGGTCCTCGTCCGCCCCGGGGGCTTCGCCCACCAGCATGACCCGGCCCTCCGGATTGCCGTCGGCGAAGGCCAGGTTCTTGGCGGACACCTTCAGGGCGCAGCCCTCGAACCCGGCCAGGATCGCCTCCAGCTCCTCAAGAGATCGCGCATGGCGCGCCTGCTCGCGGGCAAGGCTCGCCACTTCCTCCGGCGCGCTCGCGGCCGCCCTCGGCAGGGAGCGGGGCGCAGGGGCCGCAGGGGCGGGCGCAGGCCCGCGCTGCGGCTCGGAGGCCTTCGCCGGGGCGGTGGCGCTCTCGGCCTTGGGCTCGGCGAAGCGGTTATGCGGGGTCTCGTCCAGGGCGAGGTCCACCCCCGCCTCCACATGGAAGTCGAGGATCGCCTGGAGGGCGTCGCGGTCGGAGGGATGGTCCTGCATGGATGATATGTAGGCATCCGGAGAGGCGTGGACAACTCGATAACACCCTTGCCGCGCAGGCTTTTTCCCTTGATTGAAAGCCTTTCAAGGTTTCCGTTAAAGGTGCTTGAGAAGCGGGCGGTATTGTTCATATATAAACCATCCCGCGTAGAGCTTTGAAGGCGCGTCTCAGGAGAAACCCCATGGCCGATCTGCCCGCCCGTGAATCGATGGAGTTCGACGTGGTCGTCGTGGGCGCCGGTCCTGCGGGCCTGGCGGCGGCCATCCGCCTCAGGCAGCAGGCGGCGCAGGCCGGGGCGGACGTGTCCGTGGTGGTGGTGGAGAAGGGCTCCGAGGTGGGCGCCCACATCCTGTCCGGCGCGGTGGTCGATCCCATCGGCCTCGACGGCCTCCTGCCGGAATGGCGCAGCGATCCGGACCGTCCGCTCAAGACGGAGGTGACCGCCGACGAGTTCATGTATCTGGGACATGCGGGCGGCGTGACCCTGCCCAACCTGTTCATGCCCAAGCTCATGAACAACCACGGCAACTTCATCGGGTCGCTGGGCAACGTGGCCCGCTACCTCGGCCGCAAGGCGGAGGAGCTCGGCGTCGAGATCTATCCCGGCTTCCCGGCGGCCGAGGTGCTGGTCGAGGACGGCAAGGTGGTGGGGGTGGCCACCGGCGACATGGGGGTGAGCCGCAACGGCGAGCCCAACGCCAACTTCACCCGCGGCATGGAGCTGCGCGCCCGGTACACGATCTTCGCCGAAGGGGCGCGGGGTTCGCTCGCCAAGCAGATGGTGGATCGCTACGGCCTCAACCAGGGCCGCGACCACCAGAAATACGGCATCGGCATCAAGGAGCTGTGGCAGGTGAGGCCCGAGCGCTTCCAGCCGGGCCTGGTGCGACACTCCATGGGCTGGCCCCTGCCGAACAATTCGGGCGGCGGCTCCTGGCTCTACCATTTCGACGACCATCTGGTGTCCGTCGGCTTCGTGGTGCACCTCAACTACAAGAACCCGACCCTGTCGCCCTTCGACGAGTTCCAGCGCTTCAAGACCCATCCCATGGTGCGGGAGGTGTTCGAGGGGGCCAAGCGCATCGGCTACGGGGCGCGCGCCATCATGGAGGGCGGCTGGCAGTCGGTGCCGCGCCTGAGCTTCCCGGGCGGCTGCCTCGTGGGCGACACGGCGGGGTTCGTGAACGTGCCGCGCATCAAGGGCAGCCACAACGCCATCCTGTCCGGGATGCTCTGCGCCGACCACATCCTGGCGGCCCTTCAGGCGGGCCGCTCCCACGACGAGGTCTCGTCCTACGAGGAGGCCTGGCGCTCCTCGCCCATCGGCTACGACCTCAAGCGCGTGCGCAACGTGAAGCCCCTCTGGTCCAAATACGGCACCACGGCCGGGGTGGCGCTGGGCGGCCTCGACATGTGGCTCACGGAAATCTTCGGCTGGTCGCCCTTCGGCACCATGAGCCACGGCAAGCCCGATCACGAGACCCTGCTGCCCCTGTCCAAGGTCAAGCCGATCAAGTACGACCGCCCCGACGGGGTGCTCACCTTCGACAAGCTGTCCTCGGTCTTCCTGTCCAACACCAACCACGAGGAGGACCAGCCGGTCCACCTGCGGGTGAGGGACATGGGGCTCCAGAAGGGTTCCGAGCACGACGTCTACGGCGGCCCCTCGCAGCGCTACTGCCCGGCGGGCGTCTACGAATGGGTGGAGGGCGAGGGGGGCGTGCGCTACCAGATCAACGCCCAGAACTGCGTCCACTGCAAGACCTGCGACATCAAGGACCCGAACCAGAACATCAACTGGGTCACGCCGGAAGGCGGCGGCGGGCCCAACTACATCAACATGTGAGGCCCCGGGAGAGCGCTTTCCCCTCCCCCTTGCGGGGAGGGGTGAGGGGTGGGGGTGGTGCGGCCGGGTGAGATGGTCAGAGAGTGAGGCGCTGTAGCGGCCTGCGACCCCCACCCTCGATCTCTCCCCGCAAGGGGGAGGGAGGACGCGCAGTCCCCGGGACCGTCGTGGGGCCGCAT
>DATHAU010000057.1:0-11054 GCA_035296545.1 Microvirga sp. | reverse complement strand
GGCTGTTGGCCATTCTGCGTGCGGTTGGGCATCGGGCGAACTCCTCCAGGCGCGGCTCCATCGCCGCCTCCATAGGGAATTCCCGTCACGCTGAGACGTTCCATTCCGAGGGCCTGCCGGGGCTGCCCCGACCCTACGACGCCCGATGCCGCTGACGCAGGTCGCCTGCTCCGGTCCTGCGCGACAAGGCCTGGCACAGTTCCTCCATCGAGGCGAGGCTGTGGATGGGGCGGAACTCATCCACATAGGGCAACATGGTGCGTATGCCGGCGGCCCGCGCCTCGAAGGCATCGAACCGCAGGAGAGGGTTCAACCAGATCAGGCGTCGACAGGACCGCTTCAGGCGATCCATCTCGAAGGCCAGCTCGCCCGTCACCTCCCGCTCCAGGCCGTCGGTAAACAGCAGCACGATGGCGCCCTGCCCAAGCACCCGGCGGGACCAATGACGGTTGAATTCGTGCAGGGCGTGGGCGATCCGCGTTCCACCCTCCCAGTCCTGTACGCGTCCCGACGCGCGGGCAAGGGCCTCGTCCGGATCGCGGCCTGTCAGCTCCCGGCTGATATTGGTGAGGCGGGTTGCAAAGACGAACGAGTGAACCCGCCGCCTCGTCTCGGCGACCGCATGGAGGAAGTGCAGAAAGAGGCGGGAATACTCCGCCATGGAGCCGGAGATATCCATCAAGGCCACCAAGGGCGCGTGCCGGACGGCAGGCGAGCGATAGGCCAGATCGATCACGGCGCCTCCGCGGCGCAGCGACTGCCGGAAGGTCCGGCGCGGGTCGATCCGCCCCCTCCGGTCCGCGAGGAAGCGGCGCGTCACCACCTTGTCGTCCGGCAGGGAGAGTCCGGCGATCAGGCGCTTGGCCCTGGCGATTTCCTGGGCCGACATCTGGGCGAAATCCTTCGACTTCAGAACCTCGCGATCCGAGACGGTGAGGCGCGCGGAAAATTCGGTCTGTTCGGTTGGCTCGGGCTTTGTCGGCTGGTGGTCGTTCAAGGCCTCCGCCACGCGCAGCGCGCCCGCCTTCGGCTTCTTTTCCGCCTTGACGCCGCCGGGAGAGACTGGGGACATCTGAGCGATCAGCTTTTCGATCAGCGCGCGTCGGCGCCAGAAGATCCTGAATGCCTGATCGAACAGGATGCTATGCTCGCGCCGCTTCACGAAAATCGCGTGGAGGGTCCAGTAGAAGTCCTCGCGCGCGCCGACCTGCGCGGCTTCCACAGCCGCAATGGCGTCGAGCACCGCACCCGGCCCCACCGGCAGGCCCGCAACCCTCAAGGCCCGGGCAAAATAGGCGATGTTGTCCGCCAGACGACCGTCGCCATGTCCGCCCAGCGTCTGCGTCACTCTGAAACCTTCAGCTCGCCCCACACCTTGTCGAGCGTTTCCTTGGCCCGGCTGCCCTGCATTTTTTGGATATCGTCCTGGTACTTCAGCAGAACGCCGAGCGTGTCCGACACGAGAGCCGGGTCGAGGGCCACCGCATCGAGCTCCACCAGCGCCGAGGCCCAATCCAGCGTTTCCGCGACCCCTGGAGCCTTGAACAGGTCCTCCTTCCGGATGGACTGGACGAAGCCGACGATCTCCCTTGAGAGCCGGGCAGGCGCATCCGGGACACGGCTCTTCAGGATGGCCAGTTCGCGCCCGGCGTCCGGGTAGTCGACCCAATGGTAGAGGCAGCGGCGCTTGAGCGCGTCGTGGATCTCCCGCGTCCGGTTCGACGTGATGATGACGATGGGCGGGTGCTCGGCCCGAACCGTCCCAAGCTCCGGAATCGTCACCTGAAAATCGGACAGCACCTCCAGCAGGAACGCCTCGAAGGCCTCGTCCGTGCGGTCGAGTTCGTCGATCAGGAGAACCGGGGCCCCGGATGCGTCGGGTTCGAGAGCCTGCAGGAGCGGCCGCTTCACCAGATAACGTTCCGAGAACAGATCGCTCTCGAGGGTGTCCCGATCCACCGAGCCGCCCGCCTCGGCGAGCCGGATCGCCATCATCTGCCCGGCATAGTTCCACTCGTAGACCGCAGCGGCGACGTCGAGCCCCTCGTAGCATTGCAGGCGGATGAGGCGTCGCCCCAGGGCCGCGGACAGAACCTTGGCGATTTCCGTCTTGCCGACGCCGGCTTCCCCCTCCAGGAAAAGCGGCCGCCCGAGCTTCAGCGCGAGGAAAAGCACCGTCGCGAGCGAGCGGTCGGCGATGTAGCCCGCGCCGTGCAGGAGAGCCAATGTCTCGTCGATGGAACCGGGTCGTTCAGCCACGGGCTTTACTGCTCCATAAGGACATCATGCCCGCCCATGGCGGACAGCCGCGCCCCTTCGCTCCCGCCCGGTCTCTCGGCCAGGGCGCCCAGGACAAGACCGCCATGACCGGCGGTCCACTAGGTACGGGAGGTAGCCGCCTGCACGGCACGACGCGCCATGACGCCGACAAGATGAGCCCGATAGGCCGCATCCGCATGGATGTCGCTGTTCATGTCGTCCGGCGGCACGGTGATCCCGTCAAGGGCCTCGGCGGCAAAGCGCTGGCCGAGGGCCTGCTCCATCTCCGGCACGCGAAAGACGCCGTTCGAACCTGCTCCCGTCACGGCCACCCGGCTCTCGCTCGCGTGCTTGGCTACGAACACGCCCACGAGGGCGTAGCGCGAGGCCGGATTGCGGAACTTGGCGTAGGCGGCTTGCGACGGAACCTGGAAGGAGACGCTGGTGATGATCTCGCCTTCCTCCAGGGCCGTCGTGAAGATGCCCTGGAAGAAGCTGTCCGCCGCGATCTTCCGCTTGTTGGTCACGATGGTGGCGCCCAACGCGAGACAGGCGGCGGGGTAATCCGCGGACGGATCGTTGTTGGCGATCGAGCCGCCGATCGTGCCGCGATGGCGCACATGCGGATCGCCGATGAGCTCGGCCATCTCGGCAAGAGCCGGGATGGCCTCCCGGACCTCGGTCGAGCTTGCGACCTCCGCGTGTTTGGTCATGGCCCCGATGGTGATCGCGTCGCCGGAGCGCTCGATCCCACGGAGTTCCGCGATCTGGCCGAGATCGACCAGATTGGCCGGAGCCGCCAGACGCATCTTCATGGTCGGCAGAAGGGTGTGCCCGCCTGCAAGGAACTTGATGTCCTCGGCCTTGCCGGCGAGAGCCGCAGCCTCCCGGACGCTCGTGGGGCGGTGATATTCGAATGCATACATCCCTGTCCTCCCTTATTCCGCCGCGATGGGCATGGACGCCTTCCGGGCTGCCCGCCAGACGGCCTGGGGCGTCGCCGGCATGGCGATGTCCTCATGGCCGAGCGCGTCGGTGATGGCGTTGATGACGGCCGGCGGCGCCGCAATGGCTCCGGCCTCGCCGCAGCCCTTGATCCCGAGCGGGTTCGAGGGGCATGGCGTCACCGTCATACCGACCTGGAACGACGGCAGGTCGATGGCCCGCGGCATGCAGTAGTCGTTGAAGCTGGCGGTTACGAGCTGACCGTCCTGGTCATAGAAGGCTCCCTCCAGAAGCGCCTGTCCGACGCCCTGGGCGATGCCGCCATGAACCTGGCCCTCGACGATCATCGGGTTGATGATCACCCCGAAATCGTCCACCGCCGTCCAGCGCTCGATGGCGGTGACGCCCGTATCGGGATCGATCTCCACCTCGCAGATATGAACGCCCGCCGGGAAGGTGAAGTTCGTGGGATCGTAGAAGGCTCCCTCCTTCAATCCGGGCTCCAGGTCCTGGCCGGAGAACTTATGGGCCACATAGGCTTGCAGCGCCACCTCGCCGAAGCCGAGAGCCCGATCCGTGCCGGCCACCCCGAACTTGCCGTCCTTGAACTCGATGTCGCCCTCGGCCGCTTCGAGCACATGGGCGGCCACCTTCTTGCCCTTCGCAATCACCTTGTCGATGGCTTTGGCAATGGCCGACATGCCGACCGCGCCGGACCGCGACCCGTAGGTTCCCATGCCGAACTGCACCTTGTCGGTATCGCCATGGACGATGCTGACCTGATCGATCGAGATGCCCAGCCGGTCGGAGACGAGCTGTGCGAACGTGGTCTCATGGCCCTGTCCGTGGCTGTGCGAGCCGGTGAGCACCTCCACGGAGCCCGTCGGGTTCACGCGAACCTCGGCGGATTCCCACAGACCGACGCCTGCGCCCAGCGCCCCTACGGCCTGCGAGGGAGCGATGCCGCAGGCTTCGATGTAGCTCGAAAAGCCGATGCCCCGCAATTTTCCGCGACTGGCGCTCTCGCGCTTTCTCTGGCTGAAACCCTTGTAGTCGGCGAGCTCCAGCGCCTTGTCGAGGGAGGCGGCGTAATCCCCCGTGTCGTAGGTCATGATGACCGGGGTCTGATGGGGGAACGTGCGGATGTAATTGCGCCTGCGGAATTCGGCCGGATCCTGGCCGAGTTCGCGCGCGGTCCTTTCCACGAGGCGTTCGACCACGAAGGTGGCTTCCGGCCGTCCCGCGCCGCGATAGGCGTCGACGGGTGCCGTGTTCGTGTAGACTGCGTCCACCTCGCAATAGATCGCCGGAATGTCGTACTGGCCCGACAGGAGAGGGGCGTAGAGATAGGTCGGCACGGATGACGAGAAGGTGGAGAGATAGGCGCCGAGATTGGCGATGGTATGAACCCTCAGGCCCAGGATCTTGCCGTTCTCGTCGGTTGCCAGCTCCGCATGCGTGACGTGGTCGCGGCCATGCGCATCGGACAGGAAGGCCTCGGTGCGGTCCGAGGTCCACTTCACAGGGCGCTTGACCTTCTTGGCCGCCCAGACGCACACGGTCTCCTCGGCATAGATGAAGATCTTCGAACCGAACCCGCCGCCCACGTCCGGAGCGATGACGCGCAGCTTGTGTTCCGGCGCGACGCCGATGAAGGCCGACAGGACGAGGCGGGCCACGTGGGGATTCTGGCTTGTCGTATAGAGGGTGTAGTTATCGGTTCCGAAGTCATATTCCCCGACCGCCGCGCGGGGTTCGATCGGGTTCGGCACGAGCCGGTTGTTGATCAGGTCGATCTTTGTGACGTGCTTCGCCTGGGCGAAGGCGGCCTCGGTGGCTTCCTTGTTGCCGAGATGCCAGTTGAACACGGAATTGTCCGGCGAGACGTCGTGAACCTGCACGGAGGATTTCTGCGCCTGAGCGGTGTCGACGACGGCAGGCAGCACGTCGTAGTCCACCACGATCGCTTCCGCTGCGTCCTTCGCCTGCGCCAGCGTTTCGGCGATCACCACCGCCACATGGTCGCCCACATAGCGCACCTTGCCCTGGGCGAGAGCAGGGTGGGGCCCGGCCTTCATGGGAGTGCCATCCTTGGAGTGGATCATCCAGCCGCAGATGAGGCCGCCGATCTTGTCCGCCGCGAGGTCGTCGCCCGTGAAAATCGCCACCACGCCCGGCATGATTCGCGCCGGGCCCGTGTCGATGGACCGAATGGCGGCATGCGCATGCGGCGAGCGCAGGAAATAGGCGTGGGCCTGTCCGGGCCGGTTGAAATCATCCACGTAGCGTCCTTGACCGGTGACGAAACGCTGATCCTCTTTCCGGCGCACGGGCGCACCGATCCCTGTCGTGGTCATGTTGTCCTCCCTTGTCTTCGTCTGCCCTCGGCGAGAGGGAGAAGCGAAGCGGAATCCTCGAAGTATGAGCCTGCTTCGACGGCCGCCTGCAGCTTCCCCTCTCTTTCGAGAGGCGTCGTGTTATGGACGAGCGTGTTCGCCACGCGTTACTCTGCGGCCTGTTGGACCTGCGCCGAGGCCATCGCTTCGGCGCCGGCGGCAACGGCTTTGACGATGTTGTGGTAGCCAGTGCAGCGGCAAAGATTGCCTTCCAGCTCAGCCCGGATGGTCTGCTCGTCGAGATCGGACCCTTTGCGGTTCACGATGTCGATGGCGGACATGATCATGCCCGGCGTGCAGTAGCCGCATTGCAGCCCGTGATGCTCGCGGAAGGCTGCCTGCATCGGGTGCAGCTCGCTCCCTTCGCCGATGCCCTCGATGGTGGTGACGACGCTGGCCTCGGCCTGTACGGCGAGGATCGTGCAGGATTTCACCGCCTGCCCGTTGAGATGCACGACGCAGGCGCCGCACTGGCTTGTGTCGCAGCCCACATGGGTTCCGGTGAGTCGTAGATGGTCGCGCAGGAAATGAACGAGCAGGGTGCGGGAATCGACATCTGCGGTGACGGTTTGACCGTTCACCGTCATGAAGACGGTGGTCATGCGTGATTTCCTCCTCAGGTGCGGGTCGCCCGGCCAGCCTTAAGGTGGTCTCAGACACCAGCAGATATTTTTGTCGGACCGATCAAGCATGATCGGCCGGGCCCCGAGTGTGAACCGCCCCGGGTAAGCGGTCAAGCAGTGAAACCAGAGGCGGGCGCGCCAGCACGGAACCTCTATGCAGCGGTTTCCGCCGGCGAAAGGATCTTGGCGAAATTCCTGAAGAAATCGTCGGCATATTTCTTGGCGACGCCGTTGATCAGCCGCCCTCCGAGCTGGGCGATCTTGCCGCCGATCTGGGCCTCGACATCGTAGACCAGCCTTGTGCCGCCTTCGGCGTCCTCCAGCCTGACCTTTGCGCCGCCTTTCGCCCAGCCCGCGATACCGCCTTGTCCCTCGCCCGAGATGGTATAGCCGTTGGGCGGGTCGAGATCCGTCAGATTGACGCCGCCCTTGAACGTCGCCTTGACCGGCCCAACAGCAATCTTCGCCACCGCCTGAAATTCCGTGTCGCTCAGTTTCACCAGTTCCTGGCAGCCGGGGATACATGCCTTCAGGACCTCAGGGTCGTTCAGCGCACCCCACACCTTGGCCCGATCCGCCGGTAGCGCGACCTCGCCCTGCATCGTCATCGCCATGCGGCGCTCTCCCTCTCTTCAACGTCGGTTCGCAAACGGGAGGCTAATAGGCCGACCGGCCAATTGCCAAGTGTTGTTGCAATGCATCCCAATCATGGTGCAATGCACAAGCGATTCGGATGAAAGCGTCCAACGGGCTGAGGCAGACTCCCTCCGCCCAGGCCCTGCGAACGGCTGTCTTTCCCTTAGCCCAGCCTCATTCCAGTTGCGGCGGCAGCCCTGGTGGTGGCAGAATTGGCGGCGCTCCATCCTGGAGCGGCGTTTTCCGCTGGGACCGATATGCTCTCGACCGATACGGACATCCTGAAGACCGCAGAGTCCTGGAGGCGCGGGGGTAAAGGCGTTGCCATGGCCACGGTGATCGAGACCTGGGGCTCGGCGCCCCGTCCGGTCGGCAGTCATCTGGTCATCGACGAAGACACGAACTTTCTAGGATCGGTGTCGGGCGGCTGCGTCGAAGGGGCCGTCATCACCGAGGCTCTCGATGTGATCGCCGATGGAAAGCCCCGGATGCTGGAGTTCGGGGTCGCCGACGAGACCGCCTGGCAGGTTGGCCTCTCCTGCGGCGGGCGGATCAAAGTCTACGTGGAGCGGGTGGACTAGGGTGGTCATTCCCGCCGACCACGCCATTCTGTGGCGCGACCCGGATGAAGGACCCTGGCTCATCCGCGTCCAGAGGGCCGCTGCGGCCCCCTGCGGCGTTCCGCCAGGAAGGCGCCGGCCGCCATGGATTTAGACCTTCTATCCCAGCTCAACGCCGAGCGGGCGGCCCGCCGCGCAGCGATTCTCGTCACCGATCTCGCCTCGGGCGAGCAGCGTCTCGTGGGGGAGAACGACGTGGCCGCAGATCCCCTCTCGGGCGATCTCCAGGCGTGCCTGCAACAGGGCAAGAGCCGCCTGCTGGAGCGGAACGGTCGCCAGTTCTTCCTGACCGTGCAGGTGCCGGCGGTGAGGGCGGTGATCATCGGCGCCGTTCATATCAGCCAGGCTCTGGCCCCGATGATGAAGGGCGTCGATCTCGACGTGACCATCATCGACCCGCGCACGGCCTTCGCAACCCCGGAGCGCTTTCCGGATGTGCCGGTGCTGGCCGATTGGCCCGATGCCGTCCTGCCGGACCTGAAGCTCGACCGCTACACGGCGGTCCTGGCGCTCACCCATGACCCGAAGATTGATGATCCCGCCCTTGCCGCCGCCCTGCGCTCGCAATGCTTCTACATCGGTGCTCTCGGCTCGCGGAAAACCCATGAGCGCCGCACGCAGCGCCTGACCGCGCTTGGGTTCGCGGAAGCGGATCTGGCCCGCATCCACGCGCCGATCGGCCTCGACATCGGCGCCGTCTCGCCGGCCGAGATTGCCGTGTCCATCCTGGCCGAAGTCGTGGCGACCTTGAGGTCGGAACGGAGGCGGGCAGCGTGAAGTTCGGCCTTGTTGCAGTGGAGGAAGCCGTCGGCGCCCTGGCGGCGCACAGCGTGCGCGCCGGCGGCACGGTGCTGAAAAAGGGGAACCTCGTCTCGCCCGAGATTGCGGCGCAACTGCGATTGGCGGGCGTCGACAGCATCATCGCGGTACGGCTGGAACCAGGGGACATCGGCGAGGATGAAGCCGCTTGGCGTCTCGCGAGGGTTCTCGCCGGAGAGCATGTGGTTGTGGAGGAGCCCTTCACCGGACGTTCGAACCTCTATGCCGAATCTTCAGGAGTTCTGCTGGTCGACAGTGACGCGGTCAACGGCCTCAACGCCGTCGACGAAGCCATGACCGTCGCCACCCTGCCGGCCTACAGGCCCGTCGTTGCAGGCGAGATGGTCGGAACGGTCAAGATCATCCCCTATGCGATCCCCGAGACCCTGCTGCTCCATGGGATCGGCCAGGCCGGCGCAGGGACGTTGCGTGTCGCCCCCTATGCCCGCCGAAAGGTGGGCGTGATCTCCACCGTCCTGCCGGGGCTCAAGGCGAGCGTGATCGACAAAACCATCAATGTGCTCGCCAGGCGTCTCGAACCTGCCGATGCGACAATCGTCTGGGAGCGCCGGGTGCCCCACGACGCGGCTGCCCTGGCCCGGGAACTGGCCGACCGGGCCGCGGGCGAAGCGGAACTCATCGTGGTGTTCGGAGCCTCCGCCATCGCCGACCGTCGCGACGTCATCCCATCAGCCATCGAGGCCGCGGGCGGGCGCGTCGAGCATTTCGGAATGCCGGTCGATCCGGGAAACCTGCTTCTCATGGGATCGGTCGCGGGAAAGCCCGTCATGGGGGCGCCCGGCTGCGCCCGCTCCCCGAAGGAGAACGGCTTCGATTGGGTCCTTCACCGCATCCTGGCGGATGTTCCCGTCACGCGGGCCGACATCACTGCTCTCGGAGTCGGCGGACTTCTCATGGAGATCGTCACGCGGCCGCAACCCCGTGCGGGCGGAAAGAGCGGGGATGAGGAATGAGCGATGTGGCGGCCATCGTCCTTGCCGCCGGCCGGGGAACCCGCTTCGGCAGGGAACCGAAACTCCTCGCGCGCCTCGGCGGCAAACCGCTGGCGCGCCGGGTGGTTGAGGCGGCAGCCGATTCCATCGCCGATCCGGTGATCGTGGTCACCGGCCATCGGGCGGATGAGATCGAGGCTTCGCTGCAGGGGCTTGCCGTTCACATCGTTCATAATGCCTCTTTCGCCGAGGGCCTCTCCACGTCACTGAAGGCGGGGTTCGCTGCTTTGCCGGAAAAGGTCAAGGCCGCGGTTGTCCTCTTGGGCGACATGCCCTTGATCGAAGCCGACCTGATCAACGGGCTCGTCAACGGGTGGCGAGAGATGGGCCAACCGGCGGCCCTGGTCCCAACGCTCAACGGCAAACGCGGCAATCCGGTTGTGCTCTCCCGGGAGCTCGAAAGCATGGTGAACGGGCTTTCGGGGGATGCCGGCGCAGGTCCGGGACTTCGTGGGCGCAACGGCGTCGTCGAATGGCCGACCACAGATCCGGCGATTCTCCAAGACATCGACACCCCGGACGAGATCGGCAAATTTGAGCTCTAAAGGCTGAATCCTTCAAGGCAAGCGCCAGCCCGATCAGGGCAAACCGTGTCCTATCCTGGCGCCGCTCGGAGGTATGCCCAACTTCCATCATGACTTCGTCAGCAAACCTTCACCGGCAGGCTCCATGTTGTACTTTGACCTCTCGCCCTATGAAAAACAGGGAAATCCTGCATGCCAGCCCAACAATCCAAGCATTTGCAAAAGGGCTAACGGCTGAGCTATCCAACGTCATGACCCTTCGTGATTTCTCGTTGATACTGCTGGTGTGCTTCCTATGGGCGATGCACACCGTGGTGAGCAAGGTCGTTGTATCGGGTATGGAGATCCCGCCCCTTTACTACGCGGCAGTTCGCTATGGGATTGTGGCCGCGCTGGCGTTTCCGTGGCTCCTGCCAACCCCCCGGCCGCAGTGGCGCATTCTCCTGGTCGGCTTCCTGATGGGCGGCGGCGGCTTTGCCTTGTTCTTCCTGGGCATCAAGACGGCAACCCCGTCGAGCGCCGCGGTTGTGTCGCAACTCGGGCTTCCAATCACGGTGTTACTGTCTGCCGCCATGTTGAGAGAGAGGATCGATTGGAAGCGGGCGCTTGGAATTGCCGTGACCTTTGTCGGAGGCATCCTCGTGATGTGGGACCCCAGCAGCGGATTGCCAATCTCAGGTGGGCTTGTCCTGATCCTAGGATCAGCTTTTGCGGGGTCTCTGGCTTCGGTGATGATGAAGCAGATGGAGGGCGTCCGACCCCTCCAGTTCCAGGCCTGGGTCGGGTTCTCATCCGTGATGCCGCTCACTTTTCTGACAGCGGGGCTCGAGACCGATCAGCTCACGCGGGCGGTGGAGGCCGGCTGGGCGTTCCTGGCGGCCCTGTTGTTTTCCGCACTCATCGTATCCCTCGTCGCTCATACTCTCTACTACGGCCTCCTCGTGAAGTACCCAGCCAACCTGATCGCGCCCCTCATGATCATGAGCCCGATCATGACCGTCGGGTTAGGGATCGCCGCGACAGGAGACCCTTTCGACCTGCGGATGGCTGTGGGAACCGGGATTGCGCTCTGCGGCGTGATGATCATCACTCTGAGGGGTAACCCCATCACGCTTCTGGCGCGCTCGGTGCGCGACCGCCTGCGCTAGGATCGCACGAAGACAGGCCTTCGCGGTAGCGTCGCGCCCTTCTTCGGTAGCCTGGAGCTTGCGTCATGATT
>DATHAU010000056.1:0-1859 GCA_035296545.1 Microvirga sp. | reverse complement strand
GGACATGCTGGAGAGCGGAAAGCCCGCCTCGCCGGAGGTGGTCAAGCACATCGACCGCTGCCTGTCCTGCCTGTCCTGCATGACCACCTGCCCGTCCGGCGTGCATTACATGCATCTGGTCGACCATGCCCGCTCCTACATTGAGGCGACCTACCGGCGGCCCTGGCACGACCGGCTCCTGCGCACCCTCCTGGCCAGGGTGCTGCCCTATCCGAACCGCTTCCGCCTCGCCATGGGGGCGGCCCTGCTGGCCAAGCCCTTCAAGGGGCTGATCGGCGCGCTGCCCTTCCTCGGCACGCGCCTGGGGGCGATGATCGAGCTTGCCCCCGCCCAGGTGCCGGCCCGCTCGCCCTTCGACAAGCCCGGCGCGTTCAAGGCCGAGGGGGAGCGCCGGGCCCGGGTGGCGATCCTGTCGGGCTGCGCCCAGCCGGTGCTCAAGCCCGGCTTCAACGAGGCCGCCGTCCGCCTCCTCAACCGCCACGGAGTCGAGGTGGTCCAGCCGAAGGGGGAGGGCTGCTGCGGCGCCCTGGTGCACCACATGGGCCAGGACGCCCAGGGCCACGCTTTTGCGCGGCGCAACATCGACGCCTGGATCGCCGAGATGGACGGGGAGGGGCTCGACGCCATCGTGATCACCGCGTCGGGCTGCGGCACCACCATCAAGGATTACGGCTTCATGTTCCGGGACGACCCGGCCTATGCCGAGAAGGCGGCCCGGGTCTCGGACCTGGCCAAGGACATCACCGAATACGCCACCTCCCTGGGGCTCATGGCCCCGGTGCGGGAGACGGATCTGGTGGTGGCCTATCACTCCGCCTGCTCCATGCAGCACGGCCAGGCCATCCGCACCGAGCCCAAGACCCTGCTCAAGCAGGCGGGATTCACCGTAAAGGACGTGCCGGAGGGGCATATCTGCTGCGGCTCGGCGGGAACCTACAACCTGCTCCAGCCCGAGATCGCCGCCCAGCTGCGCGCCCGCAAGGTCGCGAACATCGAGCGCACCAAGCCGGACCTCATCGCCACTGGCAATATCGGCTGCATGACCCAGATTGGAAAGGGAACGGAGATCCCCATCGTCCATACGGTCGAGCTTCTCGACTGGGCCACCGGCGGTCCCATGCCGGAGACCCTGGAGAAAGCCGGCTTCGGAAAGGGGGCCTCCGAGCCCTTGACGGCGGCGGCCGAGTAAATCTGCCACAGCGGAATGATAGGAAATTTCGTTTCCCACCCTGCCACCCCTGGGCTAAAACATGTCCAAAGCATAACGTGAAGCAGGCGGCACCATGTCTTCGGGTTGGAACTCCTTCAGAAACCGGTTCGGCGGCAGGAAGCAGCAGGATGACGCCCTGGACTCCCGGCGCGAGCCCCTCGAAGACCGGCAGCCGGCCGCCCCCTCCAGGGCTGCGCCCGAGGGGAGGGGCGAGCCGGTCGCCGCCCGCCCCAACGGCGCCCTCGATGCGGTGGGCCAAAAGAACGAGCTGATCCGAGTCCGCTTCGCCAACCTCATCGACCGTCTCGAGGAAATCCGCAGCCTCAAGGAGGACTTCGCCCTTCTGAGCGAGCCGGTCAACGACCTGATCCGCAACTACCCGCAGCTCCAGTCCCGGCTCCTCGAAACCGAGGCGGTGCTGCGCAAGGAGACCGAGACCACCGTGGCCCTGCGCCGGGAGCTGGGGGACCTGGGCAGCCTCCACGCCCGCACCATGGACGACCTCTCCGCCGCCCTGTCCCAGCTGCGCAAGGCCGAGGCCCGGGCCCGCGACCACGAATCCGCCGTCGAGGACCTGCGCCTGACCCTCAAGGACAAGGAGGCCATCGTCGTCGACCTGGAGAACCAGATCTCCATCGAGACCGAGCGC
>DATHAU010000055.1:0-4502 GCA_035296545.1 Microvirga sp. | reverse complement strand
GACCTGCGCCTGCGCGGCGAGGGCGAGGTGCTGGGCACCCGCCAGTCCGGCCTGCCCGGCTTCAAGCTCGCCCGCCTTGACCTGGACGGCGACCTGCTCGCCGCCGCCCGGGACGACGCCCGGCTCATCGTGGACCGGGACCCTGATCTCACGAGCGAGCGGGGACGGGCGCTGCGCGTGCTGCTCTACCTGTTCGAGAGGGACTCCGCCATTCGCCTGCTACGAGCCGGGTAAGCTTCCCTCCCCTCGGGACACGTCGATGTGATCCGGCGGCAAGCCGTTCTGGCTGCGCTCATACATGGCCACATAGGCGGCTTCGATGTTGCGGGTGAAGCGCTCGGTGTCGAACAGCGCGCAGGTGGGAAGGTTGCCGGCCAGCTTCTCGCGTATGGCCCTCATCTGAACCGGGTGCGTGGCCAGATGAATGGCGCGCGCCTCGTATTCCTCAGGCGTCCGCGCGATCATCTCCGGCAGCCCCACCGCGGTCAGGAGGCTCGCCCCCATCCGGGCCGCAAAAGCCTCCCCGAGCCGGGTGAGGATCGGCAACCCTGCGCGCAAGGCAAGACTGGCCGTGGCGCCCGCATTGTAGGGGTGCGTGTCCAGAAACAGATCGGCCAGTCTTTGCCGTGCCATGTGATCGTCATACGGAACTTCTGAGGCGAAGATGATGCGGCTGCTGTCGACGCCACGCTTTTCGGCCTCCGATTTCAGGTTCTCGACAGCAGTCCTGTTTGCCACGTACAGCCAGAGCACGCTGTGGGAAACAGCTTTGAGAATACGCATCCAGCTGTCGAAGACAGCCGGGAGGATCTTGTAGTTGTTGTTGAACGAGCAGAACACGAAGCCGTTTTTGGGCAGCCCGAAATCCTGCCGATTCAAGGGCTTGTCCGGGACTTTCTGCTTGTCGTCGTTGCATTGGTAGGAGTGCAGGGAGACGATCTTCTCCGAATAGAACCTCCTGCTGCCCTCCGGCACCATGACCGGATCTGCGATCAGGTAATCCATGAACGGCGCGCCCATGGTGCCGAGATAGCCGATATAGCTTGCCTGAACGGGAGCGGCACGCTCGGCGAAGATCTGCGGAAGACAATCACCCACATACCCGTTGAGATCGATGGCGAGGTCGATTTCAAGCTCGCGCGCCATGGCGGCGATCTCCTGTTCGGACCTGGAGCGCACATCGATGAAATGCTCGAACGCCTTGACGGCCCTGTCGCGCCAGGGCCCCTGCCGGTCGGGGCCGAACGAGAAGGCGAAAACCTCGAATGTCGATCGATCATGCCGCTCGAACATGCCCGCCAGCAGGTGAGTGACGGGATGATTGCCGAGATCGGTCGAAAAGTACCCCACCCTGATCCTATCATGCCTGTTGTACTTGGCGCCTGCGGGGCGGGCATGCCCGGGCGGATGCTTTGCGGCGGTATAGATCTCGGCAGACAGCTGCTGCACGGCAGGATCGTCGATCGCAGACATCATCGGAAACGGCGACGTGGCCTTCTGCCCAAACCTGAGTTTCTCGACGATCCGGTTCACGTGAGCGTCGAAATCCCTCCAGTCGGCGACGTGCATTCGCGTATGGAGAGCATTGCCGAGGAGAAAGTCGTAGTCCGGATTGACGGACAAGACCCTGTCGTAGCAGACGATCGCCTCATCGAGGCGCTTCATCTCTCCAAGCAGATTGCCCCTGTTGTGCAGGGCGGACGCATAGGCGGGATCGATGACGATCGCCTTGTCATAGCTTGCAAGAGCATCCTCGTACCGGCCGAGCCTTTTCTGCATGAGAGCGCGGTTATAGTAGGCTTTCGCGTAGCCGGGCTTGACGGCGATGGCTTGATTGTGGCTCGCGATCGCTTCCTCGAAGCGGCCGAGCTCCTTCAATGTATTCGCGCGGTTGTAATACGCCTCGGCATAGTCCGGCTTCAACGCCACAGCGCGATCATAGTGCGCCAGGGCGTCCGCAGGGCGTCCAAGGCGGTCGAGAGCGAACGCCAGGTTGTACTCCGTCTCGGGCTGCTGCGGGATCAGTTCCAGGGATCGGCTCAAGGCGGTGACGCATGCATCGAGGTGTCCGAGTTGATACTCGGCAACCCCGAGCAGGCGCAGCACCTCGGCATTGCGCGGCTGAGCCATCAGGAGCTTCCGATAGAGCCCTTTGGCCTGGTCGGGCTTACCTGCCTGATGAAGCCCAAGGGCTTGCTGAAGGAGCATCTGAGATTGTTGCTGCGCTCGAGGTTTCATCAGCTTTTCTCAGTTCACGGTGAGGAAAACGGCGCCGGCGCAACGGGCCCCAGTGAACCTCGATAACATTTCAAAACTTACATGTGCAACTGTTCAAGGCTGCCCTGCAACCGACGCCTTCTAAGCTTCGCGACAACAGGGCTCGGCGGAAAAACCGTACCGGGAATACAAACTGTAGACGAGACTTTATTCCACCGTCACCGACTTGGCGAGGTTGCGGGGCTGGTCCACGTCTTTGCCCATGAAGACCGCCGTGTGATAGGCGAGGAGCTGGATCGGGATGGCGTGGACGATGGGGGCCACGACCGGGTGCACCGACGGCATCACGAGGGTGGCCATGGTGTCGAGGCCGGTTTCGAGGGCGCCCCTCTCGTCGGTGATGAGGATGATGCGCCCGCCCCGGGCCGCCACCTCCTGCATGTTGGAGACGGTCTTCTCGAAGATCGAGTCGAACGGCGCGATGACGATCACCGGCATGGTCTCGTCGATGAGCGCGATGGGTCCGTGCTTCAGCTCGCCCGCCGCATAGCCCTCCGCGTGGATGTAGGAGATCTCCTTGAGCTTCAGCGCGCCTTCCATGGCGAGCGGATAGGCGGTGCCGCGCCCCAGATAGAGCACGTCCTTGGCCTTGGAGAGCTCGCGGGACAGGACCTCGATCTGATGCTCGCGCTTCATGGCCTCGTTCATGACGCCGGGCACGCCGACCAGGGCCTCCACCAGCTCCCTCTCGTCCTCCGCGCTCAGGGTGCCGCGGGCGCGCCCTGCCGCGATGGCGAGCGCGAGCAGCACCGTGAGCTGGCAGGTGAAGGCTTTCGTGGAGGCCACGCCCACCTCCACGCCGGCCAGGGTCTGCGCCACCACCGCGCTTTCCCGCGCCATGGTGGAGGTCGGCACGTTCACGACCGCCATCGTATGCTGCTTCTCGGCCGCGGCGTAGCGGAGCGACGCCAGGGTGTCGGCGGTCTCTCCCGACTGGGAGACGAAGAGCGCAAGGCCGCCGGGCTCCAGGGGGGCTTCCCGGTAGCGGAATTCCGACGCCACGTCGATTTCCACCGGGATGCGGGCCAGGCGCTCGAACCAGTATTTGGCGATGAGCCCGGCCAGATAGGCGGTGCCGCAGGCGGAGATGGACAGGCGCTTCAGGTCCTTGAAATCGAAGGGCAGCTCGAAGGGCAGCTCGACCCGCCCGGCGGCGAAGTTGACGTAATGGGCGAGGGTGCGGCCGACCACCTCCGGCTGCTCGTGGATCTCCTTGGCCATGAAGTGGCGGTAGTTGCCCTTGTCGGCCAGGAAGGAGCCGACCGGGATCCGGTGCCGGGTCCGCCGCACCGGCAGCCCCTTCTCGTCCCGGATGTCGATGCCCGTGCGGCGCAGGATCGCCCAGTCGCCCTCGTCGAGATAGGCGATCTCGTCGGTGAACGGGGCCAGCGCCAGGGCGTCGGAGCCCAGATACGCCTCGCCGTCGCCATAGCCCACGGCGAGCGGCGCCCCGTGGCGCGCGCCGATCAGGAGATCGTCCTCGCCGGAGAACAGGAAGCCGAGGGCAAAGGCCCCGCGCAGGCGCGGCAGGGTCACGGCGACGGCTTCGATGGGCGGGCGGCCCTGGCGCATCTCGTAGGTGACGAGCTGGGCCACCACCTCGGTGTCCGTCTCGGTCTCGAAGGCGACGCCCTTGGCCTCAAGGCCGACCTTCAGCTCCCGGAAATTCTCGATGATGCCGTTATGGACCACCGCCAGCCGGTCGGTGGAGTGCGGGTGGGCGTTGGTCTCGTTGGGCCTCCCGTGGGTGGCCCAGCGGGTATGCCCGATGCCGATGACGCCCGAAAGCGGGGCCTGGGACAGCTTGACCTCGAGGTTGCGAAGCTTTCCCTCGGCCCTGCGGCGGTCGAGGCGGCCGCCTTCCAGCGTAGCGACGCCGGCGGAATCGTAACCGCGATATTCGAGGCGCTTGAGGGCCTCCACGATCTGCGGCGCTACAGGCGTCTTGCCGATGATCCCGACGATTCCGCACATGCCCCGAGGATTCCTTCCTGAATTCGGCGATCGCTAAGCTTGGGACTCCTGCTACAGAGCCGGTTCGCGGCGCTCAAATCAACTTGCGTGTCCGAATGCGACACGGTTCATTTCTTCTTAACGGCCTTGGCCCGCTCGCGAAACCCTGCGGCCCAGCCCTCCTTCACGGATTGGCGGCCCCGCCCGAGGCCCAGGGCGTCGTCCGGCACGTTCTCGGTGATCACCGATCCGGACCCCACATAGGCTCCCCG
>DATHAU010000054.1:0-3898 GCA_035296545.1 Microvirga sp. | reverse complement strand
GTGAGCCAAACGGAATTGGGGTGCTGCCGAGTCTTATACTAAGCCTTTGCAACGCAAGCATAGGACGTACAGGAATGCTCACTTCCTCGGTTCTTAACTCTTTGTCGATTGCAAGTAACAAATCGTGCATTGAGATAGGGTCAAATAGCATCTTACATCTCAGAGGAGCGAATCAGATGTTGTTGAGGGCCGATATTACATGAGCGTATCCGCCATTCTCGCGCCCCTCTTCGTGCAGGTCGCGCTCACTTTCGTTCTGCTGTTCTGGATGGGCCGGTCCCGCGTCGCCTTGCTCCGGTCCGGCGAGGTGAAGGTGCGGGACATCGCGCTCGGGGAGCGCCAATGGCCCACGAAAGTTCAGCAGGCGGCGAACGCCTACCACAATCAGTTCGAGGTGCCGGCGCTGTTCTATGCGCTGACGGCGCTCGCGCTCGTCACCCGCAAGGCCGATCTCGCCTTCGTGGTCATGGCCTGGATCTTCGTCGCAAGCCGGCTCGTTCATGCCTATATCCACACCACCAGCAATCGAGTCCCTCAGCGCTTCATGGCCTTTCTCGTGGGCGTGGTGATCCTCGTGCTCATGTGGATCCTGTTTGCCGTGCGGATCTTCTTCTCGGAGATCGGCGGCGCCTGACGGCGGGGAAGGGATGGGCCTTGGGCCCACCCCGGTCCCGGCTCAGTACTTCTTGCCGCTCTCGAGCTGCGTCTTGGCGTCGTAGGCCTTGCGCGGCGGGGGAGTGAGGTCGGCGGCCGGAGGGGTCGTGGCGCAGGCGGCGATCGCAAGCGTGAGGCCGATGGCGACGAGGCGGGTCAGGCGGGTCAACATGGGGAACAAGGCTCCAAGGAGAAATCCGTGCGGAGTGCACGTACTCCCTGAATCGTCCTCCAACTGGGCCGGAAAATAGGAAACATTATGTCGTTCTCACGGCCAAGGTTAAGTGTGCTTTTCCGATGACACCCGCTGCCCGCATCTCCGCCGCCATCGAGGTCCTCGGCGACATCGACGCCCGCCGCCGCCCGGCCGCCGACGCCCTCAAGGATTGGGGCCTGTCGCACCGCTTCGCCGGGTCCAAGGACCGGGCCGCCATCGCCAGCCTCGTGTACGACGCCCTGCGCCGCAAGGCCTCGGCGGCCTGGATCATGGGCGAGGCGACCCCCCGCGCCGTGGCGCTCGGCATGCTGAGGCTCCAGCGCGGGCTCGGCGTCGAGGCCATCGCGGCCCTGTGCTCCGGCGAGCGCTTTGCGCCCGAGCCCCTGTCGGAGGCCGAGCGCGGGAGGCTGGAAGGAGCCGGTCTCGACGACGCCCCGGCCCCTGTGGCGGGCGACTTTCCGGACTGGATCGAGCCCTCGTTGCAGCGCCTCTTCGGCGACGCCCTCGTTCCCGAGATGCAGGCCCTTGCCACCCGCGCCCCCCTCGACCTTCGCGCCAACACCCTCAAGGTCGCCTCCCGGGAGGAGGCGCACGACGCCCTGCCGCATCTGGGCGCCGTCGAGACGCCCCTGTCGCCCCTGGGGCTGCGGATCGCGCCAAGCGAGGACGGGCGGGGGCCTGCGGTGCAATCCGAGCCGGAATTCATCAAGGGCTGGGTGGAGATCCAGGACGAGGGCTCGCAGCTCGCGGCGCTGATCTCCGCCGTGAAGCCCGGCGAGCAGGTGGTCGATCTCTGCGCGGGCGGCGGCGGCAAGACCCTGGCGCTGGCGGCCATGATGGGAAACCAGGGGCAGATCTACGCCACCGACAGCGACGCCCGCCGCCTCGCCCCGATCCACGACCGCCTCGCCCGGGCGGGGGCGCGCAACGTCCAGGTCCGCACCCCGCGGGCCCGGGCCGATGCGGTGCTGGATCTCGACGGCCGGATCGACTGCGTTCTGGTGGACGCGCCCTGCACGGGCATCGGCACCTGGCGGCGCAACCCGGACGCCAAGTGGCGCCTGCGGCCGGGAAGCCTCGACGTGCGGCGCAAGGAGCAGGCGGCGGTTCTGGATCGCGCCGCCGCCCTGGCGAAGCCCGGCGGGCGCATCGTCTACGTCACCTGCTCGATCCTGCCGGAGGAGAACGACGACGCGCTCGCGGCCTTCCTGGAGGAGCATGGGGGCTTTGCCCCGCTCCCGCCCGGCGCGATCCTGGAGGCGGCGGGCCTCGGCTTCCTGAAGGACGCGGTCCGGCCGACCGCGCACGGAGTCCAGATGACCCCCCTGAAAACCGGAACGGACGGCTTCTACGTGGCCGTGCTGGTGCGCAAGGCCTAAAAAATTTCGTTGTTGTCCCGCCCCCCAAGACCGTAAAGATCCGGCCATGACCCAGACCCATGACAAGATCCTCATCGTCGATTTCGGCTCCCAGGTCACCCAGCTCATCGCGCGCCGCGTGCGCGAGGAGGGCGTCTATTCCGAGGTCGTGCCGTTCCAGAAGGCGGCGGAGGCCATCCGGACCCTCAAGCCCAAGGGCGTGATCCTCTCGGGCGGCCCTGAATCGGTCACCACCGATACGTCGCCGCGAGCCCCGGCGGGCCTGTTCCAAACGGGCCTGCCGGTCTTCGGCATCTGCTACGGGCAGCAGACCATGGCGGCGCAGCTCGGCGGCGCGGTCGAGGGCGGGCACCATTCGGAATTCGGCCGGGCCGAGATCGAGATCCTCACCGAGAGCCCCCTGTTCCAGGGGGTGTGGCAGGTGGGCAAGAAATACCCGGTCTGGATGAGCCACGGCGACCGGGTCACCCGGCTGCCGGAAGGCTTCGAGGTGCTGGCGGCCTCCGAGAACGCGCCCTTCGCGGTGGTGGCCGACGAGGCGCACAAGTTCTACGGCGTGCAGTTCCACCCGGAGGTGGTGCACACCCCGCAAGGGGCGCAGCTCATCCGCAACTTCGTGCGCGACATCGCCGAGTGCCGGGGCGACTGGACCATGAAGGCCTTCCGCGAGGAGGCCATCGAGCGCATCCGCGCCCAGGTGGGGCAGGGCCGGGTGATCTGCGGCCTCTCCGGCGGCGTCGATTCCGCAGTGGCGGCGGTGCTCATCCACGAGGCCGTGGGCGATCAGCTCACCTGCGTGTTCGTGGATCACGGGCTCCTGCGCGCCTCGGAGGCCGAGCAGGTGGTCACCCTGTTCCGGGACCACTACAACATTCCGCTGGTGCACGTGCAGGCGCAGGACCTGTTCATCGGCGCGCTGGAGGGCGTGTCGGACCCGGAGGTGAAGCGCAAGACCATCGGCAGGCTCTTCATCGACGTGTTCGACGGGGAGGCCAAGAAGATCGGCGGGGCGGATTTCCTCGCCCAGGGCACCCTTTATCCCGACGTGATCGAGAGCGTCTCCTTCACGGGCGGTCCTTCGGTCACCATCAAGAGCCACCACAATGTGGGCGGGTTGCCTGAGCGCATGAACATGAAGCTCGTGGAGCCCCTGCGGGAGCTGTTCAAGGACGAGGTGAGGGTGCTCGGCCGCGAGCTCGGCCTGCCGGAGGCCTTCGTGGGCCGCCACCCCTTCCCGGGGCCGGGCCTTGCCATCCGGGTTCCCGGCGAGATCACCCGCGAGAAGCTCGACATCCTGCGCAAGGCCGACGCGATCTATCTGGAGGAGATCCGCAATGCGGGCCTCTACGACGAGATCTGGCAGGCCTTCGCGGTGCTGCTGCCGGTCAAGACCGTGGGGGTCATGGGCGACGGGCGCACCTACGACCATGTCTGCGCCCTGCGCGCCGTGACCTCCGTGGACGGCATGACGGCGGATTTCTACCCCTTCGACATGGGCTTCCTCGGTCGGGTCGCCACCCGCATCATCAATGAGGTGAAGGGCATCAACCGGGTGACCTACGACATCACGTCGAAGCCGCCCGGGACGATCGAGTGGGAGTAGGGCGGGCGCTTACCCTGCGATCCGCATGGGATTGAGAACCTCGAT
>DATHAU010000053.1:0-4937 GCA_035296545.1 Microvirga sp. | reverse complement strand
GACCTGCGGACTCGGCCCGCAGGACTGCGGACCGAGTCCGGTTTTCCGTTACCCTCGGTCGAGCGCGGCGTAGTACTCGTCCACGGCCGCGTGATCCACCGTGCTGTCGATCGGCATGTTGAGAGCCTCATAATGGGAGCGGCGCGACTTCATGTCGGCGATGAGAACCGCCTTGGCGTGGCGCGCGACCTCCTCGGCGACCTCAAGCGGCACAACCACCAGGCCGTCGTCGTCACAGCCGACGATGTCGCCAGGACGAACTTGGGCTCCACCCAATCCGATCGTGGCCTGAGTCTCGACAGCTTCGATCCGGCCGGGAATGATGGTGCGGCCGCGGCTCTTAGCGCAGACGGGAGTCTTTTGCTGCAGGATCTCGGCGGTATCCCGGCACTGCCCATTGGTGATGATTCCAACGGCTCCTGCTTTCACGGCCCGTAGGGTGTTCTCCGAACCCCAGAGGCCGACGTTGTCGGCTCCGCCCACATCCGTGACCACCACGTGGCCGGGCTTGATGTCATCATTGAAGCCCAAGGCGCCGCGGCCGACTTTGTCGAACCATATTCCATGTGCGTTGACGATGTCCTCGGTGCTATCGAGCTTCCACATGGGCTTGTTGGCGGGAACGCACCGCAGCGTATAGGCAACGCCCCAGAACCGCATGCCGAGCCAGAGCGGACGGACGTCCTCCGACACAAGGCCGATATTGAAGTAGCCGATGCCGTCAAGCGCGTCGCACACGTCGACCACCCGTAGCGGCTCGAAGTATTTGCGGATCCGGAAGGGATCCGCTTGGCTGCTGCCCGGTTGTGAAGTTTTGGTGTCCATTCTGCTCTCCTGCTGTGGTCTGACGTACCCGAAAGCCGCCGTTGGAATGATCAGAGACGGTAGATCCGCTCCGCGTTGTCGTGGAGGAGGCTGCGCTGCTCCCCGAGCTGGTAATCCGCGATCGCCCCCATGAATCCCGTCAGGATCGTCTCGTAGGATGCAACCAGGCTGTCCACGGGGTAGTTGCTCGCAAACATCGAGCGGCTGGTTCCGAAAATGGCGATGGCGTCACGGATGACGGGTGCATTTTCCTCGATCAGCCAGGGGCGGCCCTTCTGTCCGAGACCGGAGATCTTGATGGCGATGTTCGGGGCTGCCGAGGCGAGTTCAAGCGCCCGGCGCCAGGCCGCGAGGCCCTCAGGGCTCCGGTCTGCCGGCAGCCCGGTATGGTTGATGACGATCTGCGTGTCGGGGAAATCCTTTGCAAGGTCGGCAGCGGCATTCAGATGCCACCAGGGGGTCTGCAGGTCGAAGGACAGGCCGAGCTCACCAAGGATAGCGTAGCCCTTCCGCCATTGCGGGTCGTCCATGGATCCGGGCGCACCCCGTCTTGCTTCGCCCGGCGTTGCCGCCGCCGCCGGTTTATGACGGATGCCCCGCACGAACGGAAATGAAGCCTGCCTGTGCAACGTATCGCGCGCGTCTGACCGATCGAGCGCCGCATGGGCGACGCACGCCGTCGGAAGGCCCTCCTGATGCGAGAGATCCCGAAGCCACTCCGTTTCGGCAACCGGGTTCGCGCGGTCCCACTCCGCCTCTATGTGCACGGTCTTCACCACGCGATACGACCCGATATCTTGCCGGAGATCGCCAGGAAGGTAATTGCGCTTCAGTGCGGAGTAATCGCCGTAGCGGAAGGGGATGGGTTCCGGGTCCTGCAGCCAGGGGTAAGGGTTCTGATCGAGGCTCCAGAAATGCTGGTGAGCATCGATGATCGGGGTCTGATGATGGACATCGCTCATCAATGCCGACCTTCGTACAGCCGTACGACGGAGGCCGAGTCTTCCATCTCGTTGCCCTGCGCTACATAGGTTTGATAGCGCTCGATCGCGGCCTCGGTGATGGGAAGCGAGAGACCAAGCCGCTTCTCGAACTCCGCGACAGCCTTGAGGTCCTTGAGAAGCTGGCGGGCGTAGGCTTTCGGGGAGGCGAAATCCCGCGCCTTCATTTGCCGGTAAACCGTCTGCAGCAGGACGCTGTCGGCTGCTCCGCCCGCAAGGCAATCCGGAAGATGCTCCGCGTCGATCCCTGCCGCTTCGGCAAGGATGACGGTTTCAGCCATCATCAGATAGCCGACGCCGACGATCGCCTGGTTGATGACCTTTGTGGTCTGCCCGGCGCCGACCGGCCCCATTTGGGTGAAGTTCGCTGCGAGATCGTCCATGATCGGTCGGATGGCTTCAACATCCTCGGACTCTCCCCCGGCCATGACCGTCATTCTGCCGTCTCGTGCAGCACCGGGACCGCCAGACACGGGAGCGTCGACCCAACCGATGCCCGTCTCGGAGCGAAGGCGATCGGCCATCCGGCGCGTCTCTTCGGGATCAGCTGTCGAGAGATCGACGACGAGCCGGGGCCGCGCCTTGGCGACCGCTATCCCGTCCTTCTCGAAGACGCAGCGATGCACAGCCTCCGTATGCAGCACGCATATGAGAACGATGTCGCTGCTCTCGGCGACGGAGGCCGGGTCGTTCGCCGCAACTGCGCCATAAGGCACCACCTTTTCGAGCCGCTCAGGCTCCTGGTTCCAAACCGTCACCGTCCAACCCCGGTCGAGAAGGCGGCGGGTCATCGCCTCGCCCATCAATCCAATACCAAGGAAGCCAAGGCGTGGTCTTGGGCTGCTCATGGGGCGACCTCCCAGCCAGGAGGCGCATTCAGCCCTTCGTCCCAAGGCGCGCCAGCGCCGGCCAAGGCATGAGAACCCGGCAACCCGCGGGCGTGCTTTCGGAGTTCGAGGGCGCTACCTGCGCAGTCATTCGACAGACCGATCCAGGAGCCAATTGCGCCGGCCAAGCTTTCACCGGACAGCGGCAATGGAACCGCCATGCTTAGCGGGATCCGGTTCAGGTGCGCGGCGGTCGCAATCGCACCCTCACGCAAGCGCGCGATGTGGCTTCGCTCGGACATGACGTCCCTCCCTTGCCCAATTTTCCGCCGAAGCGTCTTGGGCATTGAGGACAGCGTGCATACAAATTCGCCTGCCGTCAACTCCCCCGGTGCAAAGTCGAAAATTGTCTTTGATTTCGATGTAGTGCATACATTGGGAATGAACCGCTTCAACGTGATACCCAACGTTCCTGAGGACCCTGCCCTGTTCTCTGATCCTGCGTCAGGACGCAAAGGACGCCTGCACGGTGCGGCCGTGAATGCGCTCAGGGAGCGGATCGTGACTGGCCAGCTTCTCCCTGGAGCTTTCCTGCGGGAAAAGGAGCTCTGCCTAGAGCTCGGTATTTCTCGGACTCCGCTGCGGGAAGCCCTCCGGACCCTCGCCCGCGAGGGGCTTGTTCGCCAGGTTCCCAATCGGGGAGCGGTGGTGACGGGCCTCGATCTCGACGAGGTCGAGGCGCTCTATCAAGCCGTCGGCCATATTGAGGCCGGAGCCGCGAAACTTGCCTGCAGGTCGGCCCGCGACGAGGACATCGACGCCATCAGCATTCTGCATCATCAGATGATGATCGCATACGTCCAGCGGGATCTGGCCAGCTACATAGCGCTGAACCAGGACATCCATCGCAGCATCGTCAAAGCTTCCGGCAATTTCGTGCTGCTCGAGATCTGGGACCTCCTCGCGCCGCGCGTGAGGCGCGCGCGATCGATCGCCAATTTGTACCCGTCGCGGTGGGATGCTGCGGTGCGCGAGCACCAGGAGATGCAAGCGGCACTCGTTGCGCGAGACAGCGCCCAACTCGGGGCCTTGATGGAGCCGCACTACCTCAACGGCTTGGCCGTCATTCGGGCCGCCTCCTGGGTGAACCCTGACGACGAGGGCCGTCTGGAGTCATAGAGCGGCATGTTGTATGCAAGATCCGTGATCCAGTCTTGCATACAAGCTTGTGAGCCGGATCGGAAAGAGCTTCCATGCTTTATGAACTTCGGATGTATCATACAGCTCCTGGACGGCTCGACGACCTGGTCGAGCGGATCGGCCGCGTGCTGCCGCCCTTCTTCGACCGGCACGGGTTTCCGCCAAGGCTCGGCCAGTGGACGGTGAGCGCCGGCCCGGCGATGCCGATGCTGGCATGGCTTCTGTGCTGGCCCGGAGGGTTCGATCAGCGCACGCGTTCCTTTGCCGCCCTGGGAGCGGATCCGGAATGGCAGGCCATCCGGCAGGAAACCAACGGCGCGGGCGAAATGGTCCGGCAATATGATCTCCGCTTCCTCACGCCGTCGCCGGCATGGAAGCGATCAGCTTCCAGCGACACGCTGCCGTTGCAGCCCGTTGAGTCAGAGGTCTTCGAACTGAGGGTCCATGGGATACCGGTCGGATCCCTCGGGGCGGCATCCGAGATCCTAGCTACGTCCTACCTCCCCTCCCTCATCGCAGGCGGCGCGACAATTCTGGGCGTCTTCGAAAACCAGACTGGACCATCAACACCTGGGATTTCGGTCCTGCTCGGGTGGCAGAGCTTCGAAGAAAGGCGCAAAGGTCTTGGCTCCTTCGAGGCTTTACCGGACGGACGGTCGAACACGGCCGCGAATATCCTTGGCCCTTGCGCATGCATTCTGCTGGAGCCCACGCCCTATGGTCGCCCCAACCATAACCTTCTGACCTGACTGGATGGGATTGGACCAGGTTGCTTGAGAGAGTTGACCTGGAACCAAGTTACCTCCCAAGGCGAGTTGCGGGGGCGGTCGTTTCCTCTCCCGCACCTGCGAGACTTGCATGGTTATGATGCTTCACGAGCTCAGTCGACGATGGTCAGCTCAGGGTCAATGGCGGTCCTCAAGCACGGACTTACAAAGGTCCGGTCTCGCTTCTAATGCGGAAGTTGGGTTGAGGTCCGAACTGCCTCAGTCCTTGACCTAGAGACAGTGTTCTCAATAGAGGCCGCGCGCGAGGCAGCCGCGCCAGAAGAACGAAGCCGGGAATGCCGAGGCGATCTGCGAAG
>DATHAU010000052.1:0-3907 GCA_035296545.1 Microvirga sp. | reverse complement strand
GGGAGGCCCTGGAGTGTCGAGAGCGACCTATCAGATGATGTAGGTGTAGCTCATGTCGGAGGCGAGGCCTGCGTTCTTGAGCACCACGCCGGTGTCGAACTGGCCGTCGCTGTTGAGATCGGACACCAGGTAGCCGGTGTCGGTCTTCGAGTTGTACAGGAACACGTGCTTGATGCTCGCGCTCGGGAACAGGTCCTCGGCGCGGATCAGAGCCGACCCAATCGAGGTGGCCGACGTGCCTCTCACGGTCATGTCGATGGTGTCGTAGACCCGGCTCCAGTCGGTGATCGTGTCGACGGTGCTGGTGGACAGGCCGGAGGTGCCCTTGGTGAAGACGAAGAGGTCTTCGCCCGTTCCGCCGATCAGGGTGTCGCGGCCGCTGCCGCCGGACAGGAGATCGTCGCCGCTGCCGCCCGACAGGTAGTCCAGCCCCGAACCCCCATAGAGGTCGTCGTGACCGGAACTGCCGTAAAGGTCGTCGTCGCCGGAACCGCCGCTCAGGTAGTCGTTGCCTAATCCACCGTTGATGCTGTCGTGGTCGCCGCCGCCATAGAGGTCGTCGTTCCCTCCGTAGCCGTAGATGAGGTCGTCACCGAAATATCCCTCGATGTCGTCCGAGGAGGCAAAGCCGTAGAGGTCGTCGTCGAAGTCCGTCCCGTCAATGATCGCCATGGTGATCTCCAGTATCGCGTGAATGCAACTTGCGTTGATGGGAGCCGTCTAGGGGCCGCCTGTGGCCGAGTTGTGGCGCACGGCGGACCGGACGATGGGAGGCAGCTTTGCGTTGCCGGATCGCACATTCCCTTTCGAAGCTCGGTTACCGAAGCGTTAACGCTCGGGTGAACTGGCGTGCCCTGCGTCAGATTGGCTCCCGAGGATCCCTCGTGATCGGCCGACGTTCTCCCGTCGGAGGCCTCTCGCCGTGTCGGACACTTTGTCAAGCGCTCCTGAAACCTTGCCCGCTCCGAGACGTCACCAAGCTTCGCCGAAGCTGTGGCGGCCGAAGCAGGTGCTTGTCACGCCGGCCGCGCTGGAGTGGGATCATGGCCGCGCCATCGTCGAGCGGGCAGCGGCGCTCGGATCGAATGTTGTCGAACTCAAAAGCAATCGATTGACCAACCTTGCCGGCGAGAATGCCCGGCAGGCTTACGTGAATGCCAAGACGACCCTTGCGGTCGTGGTCGCTCCTCCCGGCAAGCGCCGTTTGCAGCCGATCCCGCCCAGTGCGGATTGGCGTGTCGATCTGGCGGAAGGCTGTCCCGCCCATTGCCAGTATTGCTACCTGGCCGGTTCGCTCTCCGGCCCGCCCGTCACGCGGGTGTACGCCAATCTTCCCGAGATCCTGGGCAGCCTGTCGGATCATGCCGGAAAAGGGTCGGTGACCTCCCGGTCGCCGGACCGGGCCCAGGAGGGCACGACCTTCGAGGCGTCCTGCTACACGGACCCGCTCGGCATCGAGCACCTCACAGGTTCGCTGGCCGCCGCAATTGCGCATTTCGGAGCCTGGCAGGCTCCCGTCCAGTTGCGCTTCACCACCAAGTACGACGCGGTGCAGCCGCTCCTGGATCTGGGGCATAACCGGCAGACCCGAATCCGCTTCTCGGTCAACGCCGGGGCCGCGGCGCGTTTTGAGGGAGGCACGGCGTCCGTTGCGGCGCGTCTCGACGCCATGCGTCGTGTTGCCCTTGCGGGCTACAGAATCGGCTTGACGATTGCGCCCATCATGCCGGTCGCGGGCTGGCGGGAGGCCTACGGCGCGCTGCTGCAAGATGCCGCGGGAGCGCTCGACGGCGTTCAGGGGCTCGATCTGACGGCCGAACTCATCACCCACCGCTTCACGCCAGGTTCCAAGAGCGTGCTGAACGAGTGGTATCCGGGCTCCGCCCTGGAGATGGAAGAAGCCGGGCGGGTGCGGAAGACGACCAAGTTCAACTCGGTGAAGTTCGTCTACACGCCCGATGTCATGCGTGAGATGCGCGCGTTCTTCGAGGAAGCCATCGGGACGTGCCTTCCTGCGGCCCGTGTCCTCTATTGGACCTGACGCAGGCCTTGAACGGCGCTTCTTCAGGAGAACGTCAAGGCGAACCCGCGCCACCAGTGAGCCTTCGTCGCCACGGCCCTTCATCCAAGGGGCTTATGGGCCGTCAACAATCCGTATCGCATCGAGCCCGTCACATAGGCGATCCAGATGCGAGGGAGGCTCAGGGCAAAGACGCGGTTTCTCGCGCGGGCGTCAAGCAGAAAGCGCCGGTAGCTTGGATGCGTCACGAGCTTTCCGGCGACCCGCCGGGCGCAGATCATCCATGTGCGTCTGACCCTTGCGCTGAGATCCTCGAAACCGTCGACGACAAAGCCCGCCCCTGTGGCCCAGCCCCGGTAATCGTCCACGCTGCCCATGCCCGGCAGGCGGCCCTCGCGGCAGATGGGCTCCAGCAGATAGCGTTCCTCCCATGCACGGGCGTCGGGGCGCGCAAGCCAGGCATAGACCGCAAGCTGCCCTCCCGGGCGAAGGGTCCGGTAGGCCTCGTCGAAGAAGCGCTGCTTGTCCGGCATGTGCTCGGAGCTTTCGATCGAGATCACGCCATCGAAAACGCTGTCCTCGAATGTATTCTCCAGCCAGTCCTGCCGGTGGAACGCCAGCAGGGGCAGGCGCGCGCTTCGCTCCGCAGCGCGCTGCGCCTGCGCGCCCGAGATCGTCAGGCCCGTCACATGAACGCCATGATGCGTGGCGAGCCATTCCGCGGTGGCGCCGTAGCCGCAGCCGATGTCGCAGATGCGCTGCCCCGGCCGCAATGACAGCTTGCCCGCCAGATGGGCCACCAGGGCCTCCACGGCCTCTTCCGGCGTTTCGCGGCCTGTGGCCCAGTAGCCGTGGTGGACATGATCGCCCCAGATCTCCCGATAGAACAGGTCGAGCTCGTCGTAATGCTCCGCGACTGCGGCGGACGTCTGGGCTTCCCTCGGGACGATCATGAGGCGAGGAGCGATCTCTGCACGGCGCCGGTTCGGATCCGGGTCAGCGCCGCGACATGGCTCATCACCCTGGGCCAGGCGCGGCAAAGCAGGAGGATGGCCTCTCGCCCCGCAGGCCGGCGGCTCGCCTTGTGGAACAGGGATGCGAGCCGGACCTGATGGGACATGTCGGCCCTCAGGCGGCGATGAAAGCTGGAGCTTGCCTGACCGGCCGTCAGATAGGTTGAGGCGGCGAGGCGCCCGCTGTGGAGGGCAATGGCCATCCCGTCCCCCGTGAAGGACGGGATCACGCCCGCCTGATCGCCGAGCCGGAACAGCCCCTGGGGTTCCGCCGGATGCGGTGAGTGGATGAAGCCGTAGGGGATCTGGAAGATGGACAGGGGGCGCTCGAACACCGGCGCCGCCCCATGGAGGCGGTCCTCCAGAAGGGGCGTTTGCCTGCTCACATGATCGAGGAGGCCGCTCCAGGTCCTGCCCACGTGCTCGAAGCACCGCCGCGTTGCGACAAGACACAGGTTGGCGACATCGCCTTCGATCATCTGCAGCCCGGCATAGCCCCCGGCAAACAGGAAGACCTCGACCGCGCCCTCGAGGGAGCGCTGCTGCCTCCCGTCCAGGATGTAATGGGCCTTGAAGCCGATCAAGTCCTCCGCCGTGCCCGCAGGCGGCCGCTTGGCCCCTCTGACGTCATGCTTGCCCGTGGCTAGGAACAGCGTTCGGGCGCAAAGCTCCCCAAGCTCCCCCGCGTCGGCGCGGATGCCGGACTCATCGGCCGAGATCCTTCGCACCGCAGGGCCCCGGACGATTCGGGCGCCGCTCGAAGCGGCCCGGTCCAGCAGGACCTCGTCGAGGATTTTCCGGGAGACGCCCCGGGCCGTGAAAGGAAGACCGGCCTCCGCGGTCGCCCGGCCATGGATCAGCCGCACCGAGGCGA